>JAAYWF010000037.1 GCA_012516825.1 Lentimicrobium sp.
AATAGCGGGTTTTTATTTAATTGCAAACCGATAATATGATGCTCTTTACGCTTGGCAGTAGCTATTAGGCCTCCATTATTACCCCGATATGTAATCCTTTGAAAAACCTCTTTGGTGATAGTGTAAACCTCAGTAGTTTTACCGGAAAATATCTTTAAATACTCAATGCTAATCAGCTCCGGGCAGTAAAATAACGAAGTTAGATGATAACCTGCTTTAACTGCTTTTTCAAGCTCTCGAACCCCTTCTATAAGAAACACCCCTTTTTCCCGACTCTCCCGGGATTTGTGTAGAGATACCATGTTCTGAATTTTTGGATTCTTCAGGCTTGTCAGATGCTCCTTTGGTTTTATCATTAGCTACAGAATTACAGAGGAGCAAAAGTATCTCCTTTTTTTATAAAATGCTAAATCTTTCTTTTTTAACCTAAATCAAATAATAAAACTGATTGTGCTTTTGCAAGGTGGGGAGTAACTAAAAAAAGAACAGGCGATAGGTAAAAACCTTCTCTAAATCCATCCCTATTCATTGTGATACGGCTCATTTTTTAAAATTGTCATTGACCGATAAAGCTGCTCCATAAAAATAACTCTGGCCAATTGGTGAGAAAAGGTGAGGTTGGATAGCGATAGCTGCATCTTCGCAGAACGATAGACTTCATCCGAAAAGCCATAAGCGCCACCGATAACAAATGTTAAAGTTTTGATGCTACTATTCATTATTTCCTGAATAAAACCTGCAAAGCCCAAGGAATCAACCTGTTTGCCTTCTTCATCCAATAATACGATGTACTCATTTTCCTTACAATGCTTAAGTATCAGCTTTCCTTCCTGGATTTTAAAGTCTTCCGGCGTAAAGTTTCTTGTATTTTTTAACGAAGGGATGGTATGGTCGGTGAAAGAGAGATATTTATCAATCCGGTTACGATAAAACGAATACCCCTCTTCAATGAATCGTTCCTTCGTTTTTCCAATCATTAATAATCTGATTTTCATTTACAAAAGAGTAGTTTAATATTGTTCAACCTATTTGACATTGGCACATTATATGCAATCTGTTTTTTTTTTCAAAAAAGGAAAAAGATACTGCATAAAACTAAAATGACTAAATTTGCGATCATTGGCAAAACTAATTTATATTTACATAAAGTGATGTTTATGGCGAAATTTGGATTACACTTTTGTTCTGTTGTTCTGCTTTTTTTTGCTTTAACGCTTCCTGCTCAGGAAGTTAGCGTGAAAGCGCTTGAGGTTAAACCCAACCCTGATTCGACGATATTGTTAATAGCCGATAATTTTAACGAACCTGCATTATTACCACTTCAGGATTCGTTGCTTTATGCTCAAATTCTGGATGCTATAGCTGCGGCAAACGCATATCAGTTATCAGAATATTTTGATGTTGCCGTCAACCTTATTTTGCCGCAAAATGAAGGCGCCTATAGTAAAAAGCAGGCAACTCAGCTATTAAAATATTTTTTCGAAAAAAATCCAGTCAAGGAATTTCTTTTGGAATACGAAGATAAAACAGATAAAGACCTGACCTATTTGATTGGTTTTTATACAACTACTGATAATAGGGTGTTTCGTGTTTTTATTTTGATTAAAAAATTAAATGATACCGAGCTTATTCGACAAATTCAATTCGAAGAAAAATAAGTTGGTTTTTAAACCTGAATTGATCAGTAGATTTTTTTGGGTGAAGCTATGTTTTTTATGGAAGTAATCCCGATTTAGTGGCCATTAATTATAATTCCCGTTTTGCTGATTGAAAGCAATTAAATATTTTATCTTTCAATAATAGAGGCAAAAAAATAAAATTTTTTTATTAAAACCCTATTAATCAATATATTATTTTAAAAGATTCAAACTTTGTAAATTAAAGTTAATTAAATCCATTACAAATTGAAAACATTAATAGTGTTTTTTTTTATCATGTTATAATAATAAGTATATTTGCAACTCAAAATCCACCTTTTTGAAAAATCATGGTTAACACTTTTTCTCCACCATCTTTGGAGCAACTTTTAAAGTATATCCTAAAGGATCTTAATAGTAAATCGGAGATATTCGGTATTTCTGAAAAGTTGTTTTATAAACCATGGTTTTATCATGTTTTATATACTAAATCTGGAGGAAAATTTCTTCATAATCCACTCGGTCTTGCTTCCGGCCCACACACTCAGCTTGCACAGAATATTGTAGCAGGCTGGCTTTGCGGCGCCAGATTTATTGAATTGAAGACGGTAAATGAAACCAATTATACTAAACAAAACAATCCAAGTATTGATGTGCCCTTTGAGGGTTATAATTGCGGAAGTTCACACGAACTCCCTGTTAGAGAAGTTTTTGATCAATATCTTAATGCATGGATTCTGATTCATATTTTACATAATCGTTTGTACAAATCAGTTAGAAAGGATGTCGAGGTAGGTACTGTGTTTAACATGAGTTTGGGGTCAAGTTTGATTCAGGTTAGGAGTGAGGAGATACTATGGTTTATTGATAAGATGATGAATTGCTCCGAGGAACTTGAAAACAAAATAAAAACTATAAAGAATATTTATCCGTCAGTAACATCTTTAAAAATTCCTACAAATATTTCAAATAGTGTTACTCTTTCGGTAGAGCAGGGGAGTGTGCCACGTGAAATTGAATATGTAGTTAAATATCTGATGATGGATAAAAAACTGCATACTACACTTAAATTAAATCCTACCCTTTTGGGCGTCAAGTCTATACGTGCGCTATTAAATAAAAATCGAGGATATGATGTGCATATCCCTGATTCAGTTTTTGATGATAATCTGCAATATGTTGATTTAATTGACCTGATTTCCAAATTACAAAAGACGGCAGATGAAATGAAATTGGAGCTTAATTTCAAAGTGTCTAATGCTCTTAATTGTTTAAAGGAAAGTAGGGCTTTACCAAAAGATGAAAACCTCTTTATAAGTGGCGCTGCATTGCATCCTGTTGCAGTAAACCTTGCTGCTAACCTTCAAACAAGATTTGAAGGAAATTTAAATCTATCGTTTTCCGGAGGTGTTGACTATTATAATGTTGCTAATTTAATCAAATGCGGGTTTAAAACAATAACCGTCTGTACCGATCTTTTAAAACCTGGGGGATATGGTCGCTTAGCTCAATACTTTGATAGTATATATAAAGAATTTGTAAAAGTAGGAGCCCGGAATATTTTTGAATATACAATTAAGACAAGTAATGAAGCGAGCGTTTTAGAGGCAAGCCTCGAACATTTGAAAGATTATGCTATATATACGCTTAGTGATAAAAGATACCAAAGAGACCTATCTAAAAACTATAACATAAAAACCTCTAAAAAGCTCTATCCTTATGACTGTATCGAGGCGCCCTGTGTTAGCCAATGTTCTGTCAATCAGGATGTGCCGAGCTATTTGTGGTTTGCAGCGAAACATGATATAAATAAATCGTTTTCTTTTATTATACAAAACAATCCGTTTCCTTCAATAACCGGTTCTGTTTGCGATCACTTATGTAAAACAAAATGCACGAGGATAAATTATGATGAACCGGTAAAAATAAGGGAGGTCAAGAGGTATGTGTCTGAAAAGATAGAAACTAATCAGCAAGATCAACCTATTACTAAAAAAAATGAGAAAAA
>JAAYWF010000038.1 GCA_012516825.1 Lentimicrobium sp.
CGGGCCTCTCTAATATTGGACGCGGTGTGGGCTGGGGAAGCGCAATAAACGACATTAACGCTTTCGACATAGAAAGTATGACATTAATGAAAGGAGGCGCTGCATCAGCACTTTATGGATCAAGAGGAGCAAATGGAGTACTTTTCATTACTACCAAACGCGGACAAAAACAAAAAGGAATAGGTGTAACCTATAATATGGATTATCGTATCACTCATCCATATCGGTACCGTGAAGTACAGAACATTTATGGACATGGTGGGCCTATCTCTCTTACCCCACCAGTGTTTCCAACATCGGGCGACACGCTTCTTTATCCTGGGATTTATGACAATGCCCAATTGGTAATAAATCAAGAGGGAAAAACCTCGACAACAGCCGAAGAGTTTGGTTATTATGGTTCTTCAGTCTCGTGGGGACCTAAAATGGAGGGGCAAATGATAAAATGGTGGGATGGAAAAATGAGGCCATACTCACCCCAGCCCGACAATTTGAAAATCCCTTTCTCCGATGGTTACACTACCACACACAATATTTCGGCAACAGGTGGTGGCGATAAAGGGACTATGCGTGTTTCCATAACAAGGCAAGATAATAAACCAATAATTGAAAACAGTGAATTTAACCGCACGACTCTTAACTTAGGTGCAACCTTAGACATCAGCAGTAAACTAAAAACTGATTTAACCCTTTCGTTTATCAATTACCATCGCCTGAACAGCCCTATGCTCGGCGAAGACTGGAACTCTTTCAGTAAAGGACTTTTGTATTCATGGCCAAGAAGCTATCAGGCTGTTGATAAAATGAACTATGCCAACCCCGATGGAACACAAAACCCGCAAGATGGATATCCATTTCTGTATCTTAGCAAAACTATCTGGTGGGATTATTATAATAACAACACAACACTCGATCGCGATAAGTACACTGCCGCACTCACATTGATATATGATATTACATCCTGGCTTCAGGTATTAGGAAGAATAGGGCGTGACTTTACAATAGAACAATATGAAACCCGGAATAAGCCAATAGATGCTCTTGGACTGCAAAATGGATATTACAGCAATAATCTGGCAAGAAATGTGGGGGATAACTATGACTTTACAATGACTGCCAAAAAAGATGAAATCCTTGATTCAAAATTAGATTTAACTTTTTCGATGGGAACAAGCCGGTATAATACAGAGAATTATTATATAGGAGGACGTTCCGGCACATGGTATTATCCTAACATGTACACCTTTTTCAACTACACCGACAATATCTACTCTACTGATGCGAACAACAACACCATAGTAGAACAGTTTGGTAATACTCCAGGGTCAATGGCCCCATCAGAACAAATTATCCGCAAACGGATTAATTCTGTTTATTCGTTTTTGAACCTCGCTTACGACAGTTATCTTTTTCTTGAGCTTACCGGAAGGAACGACTGGTCATCAACCTTGCCAAAAGGGAATAATTCCTATTTCTACCCGTCAGTCTCCTTAAGTTTTATTGCTTCAGAAGTTATTGATTTCCAAAAACACATCAATTGGCTCAATTTTATGAAAATCAGAGGAGGTATTGCACAAACAGCTACCGACACCGATCCTTATCTGATGACTTTTCATTACAATACCACACTTTTTGGCGGGCAGCAAGCCTCCAATTTCCCGGCAACCATACCTCCATTGAATCTTAAACCTCAACGGGTAAATTCCTATGAAGGCGGTTTGAGCCTTGGCTTTTTTGATAATAGGATTGATATGGACTTTACATATTATTATCTCTATTCTTTTGATCAAATTATTCCGAATCTACCATTACCCTTTTCTTCAGGAGCTACCACCATAATGACCAACGAAGGAGTATTGACAAATAAAGGTATTGAGTTAATCATCAATACTGTGCCGGTTAGAACTAAGGATTGGCTTGTTCGGTCGGGGATCAACATTGCCCGAAACCGTAATAAAGTTGTAAGCCTTGGAGGCTCTGCCGATAGCTATATGCTTGCCGATATCTGGGGGTTAAATGGACCGGCAATGATACTCCACGAAGGAGATAGCTACGGGACTATCAGCGGATACGATTATATTTTTGATGAAAACGGAAATCGTGTTGTTAATGAAGAGGGCACCAAATATCTTATTACCGATACTCGTGTTCCAATCGGTAATGCAGCGCCTCACTTTATCGGTGGATGGAATACTATGGCTGCTTACAAAGGATTTAAATTCACAATGTTGATTGACACAAAATGGGGAGGGGATATATATTGCGGCTCTTACGTGATAGGGCTGCAAACAGGTCAAAGTCCTGAAACCCTTAAGGAACGTGAAGGCGATGGATTGCCATACACCGATCCTGATGGTAATACCAGTAATATTGGGATTATCCTTGATGGAGTGCACGAAGACGGGACTCCCAACACAACGGTTGTTCATTATTATTATAAGTATCTTCCAAATGCCGGTGGATGGGGAAAGTTTGTTTCTACACCCGGCATCTTAGAAAACACATGGGTAAAGATGAGAGAGCTTTCTTTAGCATATACCATTCCGCAAAAATGGCTTGAGAAATTAAAAGCTTTCCAAAATCTAACGGTCTCATTTACAGCAAGAGATCTCTTTTATATTTATACAACATTACCCGACAAAATTAATCCGGAAGGAATTATGGGATCTGGAAACGCCCAAGGTTTCGAGTGGGCATCTTTTCCCGGCACAAGATCATTTGTTTTTGGATTAACTGCTTCATTTTAACTAATTTAAAAGCTGCAACAGATGACGTCAAAAATGATTAAATATAGTAAGAAAAAAGTAAAAAATTGCTTATCCCCTGAACCATATAACGAAAGAAAAAATTATTCCAAGAAAATGAAAGTCAATTGTTTTATCATTAAAAATCTGCTGTTCCCTGTTTTTGTTTTTCTGCTTTTTATTTTTACGGCATGTACGAAAGATTTTGAAGATATTAATACAAACCCACACGGTTTCACAACTGCCAGCGATGGCTCACTTTTTAATAGTGTGATTAGCTCTTTGCAACCTGGCTGGGATGAACAGTTTTACATATGGAATGAAATTTTATATAAACAGAGCCAGTTAGCTGCGCTAACCAAAGACGCATGGGGAAATTTTACAATCGGCACCGAAGATATCTGGAGAAATTATTACTTAACATTGCCTGAAGTCAGAGAATTAGAAAAACGGTTTGAAACCTACGAAACAACGCCAGAGGTATTAAACATGAAAGCTATGTTGAAAATTACCTTAGCGCTTAAAACTTTTAAAGTAGCTGACCTATTTGGCGACATTCCTTTTTCTGAGGCTGGTTATGGTTTCCACAATGTTGCTTTAATACGTCCCAAATACGACACCCAACGCGACATCTATTTGAAGTTATTAGACGATCTTGAATGGGCCGATAATAACATAACCGAAACAGCAACAATGGCCGAACCTTTTGTTACTTTTAAAGCTTTTGATAAACTTTTTAACGGCGATATGCTAAACTGGAAAAAGCTCGCTAATTCATTACGTTTGCGCTATGCCTTGCGGATGAGCGAAAAGGAGCCGCAAGTTGCCGGACTTGTGATCAGCGATGTGATAGAAAACAACAAACCTGTTTTTTACGGTTACGATTTCATAACTCCTAAATTAGAAGCTGCGGCAATCTGGCCGGCAGTTATGGGTTTTAAAAATGAAAGCCTCAACTGGTCGTTCCGAGAACACAATGGACTTCGATTAGGAAGCAATATTTGGCATCAGCTCTCTTTAAATGACAGTGCCGACGGGAGTGGAATCTTTGATCCGCGGGCATACATTTTTTTCGAAACCGATAACTTTAACAAATGGACTTTTTTTCCTCAATTACCCAGTGTTGCAACTCCTTCATCAGGTGGTATTCCTTATGGTGGCCATCGTGATCAGGCTGGAAATTTTGATATTAAAGGAGAGAATTGTATCTATGCACCGTTCAATTATTTTATTGTGAGAGATGAAGATAACATGCCGATCCCGATAATTACAGGAGCCGAAATTCATTATATAAAAGCCGAGGCATATTTGAGAGGTATTGGAGTAGCAATGGATATGATGAAGGCTGAAATAGAATATCTTAACGGAATTAATGCTAGCGTTGAATGGTGGATGAAGGTAGCTGAAGGATTAAAACTGCCTTTGTCGGGGATGAGTTTTCCAGAAATGATTCAGATACCATCCTCTCTCAGTTCGTCGTCAGTACAGATGCACTTTGGTTTCTGGAATGCTACTTCCGATGACGAGAAACTACAATTTATCTATACACAGAGATGGCTCGATGCATTCAGACAGCCGATAGAAGCTTATTCGCTGGCCAGACGCACTTTACTTACTCCGCACGAAGGCGATCCAATAAATCATTTTAGATTGCCATATCCTCCGTCAGAAGCTGAAAATAATTTAAAGAACTATAGTGAAGCAGTAGCAAGACAAGGAGGAGACACGCCGGATATAAAAATTTGGTGGATGCCTTAACTTTAACCTGATTACAGCAAATAAAAAATAATAATTATTAAACAAAAAAAAATACCATGAAAAAGTTTTATTACTTTCTGATTATGATGATGATTTCAAGTTCTGTTCTGATTTCATTATCAGCAAACTCTCAAACTAATCAATATTTGCATTTTGATAAGATTGATGATTTTGTAATACTGAATGACGCTTCACAGTATTTTTCCGGCACCACTCAGTTAACAATGACTGGATGGTTTTACTGCGATGAGCTTTCATACGGTCAAGGTTACTTTGGATTTAGAATCGGTTCGGGTAGTGCTGAGTTTTACATTATCCAGCTTAATAATGGAGTACTTGAATGTCGTCTTAAAACTACAACCGGATTGCATGAATATGTAGCGCCGGCCAATACAGTAATCCCCCAAGTTTGGCAACATATTGCATGGGTGTTCGATGTTAATACTATCAAACTTTATGTTAATGGCGCTCTTAAAGGAAGTACTGCTGCATCAGGAATCTTTCAGGGAGCGAATGTACCTTTTGCTATTGGAAAAAGTACGCTTGCCGGTTTTAATTTTGTTTTTGGCGGTCGTATTGACGAGGTTTCGGTTTGGAAAAAGGCTCTCTCGCAATCCGAAATACAAGACATTATTGATAACGAACTCACTGGAACAGAACAAGATCTGGAATTGTACTATAAATTTAATCAGGGTGAGCCGGGCGGAAACAATACTGCAATCACGCATCTCATCTGCGAGATTGGAAATGGGGAGCGCGATGCATTGTTGATGAATTTTGCATTGACTGGAGAAACATCCAATTTCAATGGAACCTTAAATCCCGGTTATCAAGCCATTTCTTTTCCACAAATCCCTAACCATCTTACCACTGATGATCCTTTCGAAATTGAAGCTACTGCTACATCAGGGCTACCTGTCTTTTTCGAAGTAATTTCCGGCCCTGCCACTATCGAAGGTAATATTGTAACCCTTACCGGCCAAGCCGGCGAAGTGAGCATTAAAGCTACCCAGCCAGGAAACTCGCAATTTGATCCCGCAGTACCTATTATCAATACTTTTATGGTTTTGGACCCTGAGGTTTATGTTCCTGATATTGATCCGAGGCATCCGTTGGAGGGGACGGTCTATATGTCAACTCTTTCGAAATTAAGACTTACAGCGTTATCAACCATTGGCTATCCTGAGCTTTTTAGTGTAGAGAGCGTTAATTTTATAGTTGACGGACAAAATATACCTGCTAATGACCCGCTGGATAATGGATATTATACTGCTTGGTGGACACCTCCGGCTTATGGCAATTACACAATTAGTATCATTTCGTCCAATAATTATGGAGCTATTGCAACAAAGAACGTAGATATTAATATAGCCTCCAACGCTACCAACTTGGAAATTGTGGCTGCCGAAGGCGTATGGCTTAATCCATCAACAGATACACAAACCGTTGAGGCTACTTTGCCCTCTTTTCTCGGAGCTTTTGATCAGGTAATTGGAACGCTTCAGGTTAGTTGTCCCCCGGGAGGATGTGGCGAATGGGATAAATTGGCAAGTATTGATGCTAAAAGCCTTGATGGAGAGTGGTTTGAGATTATCCGTTACATTACTCCGTATGGAGTACCATGTTCTCATTCGATTGACCTGACAGATTATATTTCGCTGTTGGGTGGCAAAGTCAGCATTCGTTTTAATTGTGCAACGCTGGATAATGGATATCTTTATAAACTTACTTTGAATTATCGTGCAGGAGCTCCACAATATCTTTATAGTACTGTTAACCAGATATGGAAAGCGCCTTATCCTTTTGGTGATTATGCCAATCTTCAACCAGTGCCTGATCAAGTGTTTCAATTTTCCCCTAATACAGTAGCTGCCAAGCTCAAGCTGGTATCTACCGGCCATGGCTGGGGAAATTTAAATACCGGCAACGCTGCCGAATTTTACGACGCAACACATCATATTTGGGTAAACGGCGAACAGACCTTTACACAGCATAACTGGTCAACATGTAATCCTAACCCTGATGGCTGCCAACCGCAAAATGGAACATGGTATCATAATCGGGCAGGGTGGTGCCCCGGCTCGATAGCTCCGTGGTTCGACTACGATATGAGTTCGTTCATATCAGGTAGTAACGTTACTCTCAAGTATGTTTTCTACGAACAATATGTTGATTACTGTCATCCAAATCACCCGGATTGTGTTACCGGAGTTACTTGTGCCGATTGCAATGATGGCTATAATCCGGTGCTTGAAGTAGCTTGTAATATTATTAGTTTCTCTAATGAATATTTCGTAGGTGTAAATAAAGAGGTTATGGCAAAAATTTTAGTACAGCCAAATCCTAGCAGCGGACTGATTAATATTATTGGCCCCGGAAACAACCCTGCAACAGGATCATTTATAAAAATATTAAACCCCAGCGGAGCCTTGATGGGTAACTATAGCTGGAATGGCTGTTCTGCACAACTTGATCTTAGTACGCTGCCTAAAGGGCTTTATATTATGATTATTACTACCGATGGAAATTATGAAGTAACAAAGCTTGTTTTGTACTGATAATGTAAAACTTAGTAAAAACATTAAAAACAAAACTGATCAACAATGAATTATTCAAAAAGCCAGCTCATTTCACTTGTAGCATTGAGGTTTATTGTGGGCTGGCATTTTTTATACGAAGGATTAACAAAAATTTTTACACCATCATGGACGTCAAAAGCTTATCTGCTTGATTCAGGAGGGTTTGCCAGTTCCTTTTTTGTATGGATTGCCAAAAACCAAACGTTGTTGACATTCAATGACACTATTAATGCCTGGGTACTTACACTCATAGGCCTTTTTCTCATTCTCGGTTGTTTCGAACACCTTGCAACTATAATGGGGATGCTTTTGCTCAGCCTATATTATTTGTCGCATCCTCCTTTTCCCGGCATTGATTATATGTTCCCAAGCGATGGCAGTTATTTTATAATAAATAAAACCATTGTAGAGATCGCTTCATTAGCTGTAATTTGCTGCTTTCCAACAGCGCATATCATTGGAATAAAAAGATTTTTTAATAAAAACCGAAGAAAATAAAAATGGATTCGGATAATACAATATCAGGCTCTAAACAGTACAGTCGTCGGGAAATCCTGGCAGGCTTAGCATCAATACCCGTTATTGGGGTAATAGGTTATGGGCTGTTTCAGCATATCAATGATCGTAATAAAAAGTTGGCGCCGCTGCTTGACGACATCAGCTCGATTTTACCCAAAGGGATATCACCGGTTGTCGAAGGCGAAACAATCAGATTAGGAATTGTAGGCACAGGCAGTCGTGGTAAATATCTGATGAAAGCATTGGGGTTCCTGCATCCTTCACGTCTTGATCAATACATTGAATCTGCAAAAAAAAGTAACGAGTGGGCTCAATACCTTAATGACTTTTACGCTCAGGAAGATTTAAATATTGAAATTACAGCTATTTGCGACGTATTTGATAAAAATGCTAACTGGGGCGTTGAGACTGCTGCAAATATTCATAGGAACGGAACTGGTGGTAAGATGGGTAATGCGCCAAAACGATTTTTGACTTATCAGGAGTTGGTAGCTTCACCCGATGTTGATGCAGTAATCATTGCAACGCCCGACCATTTGCATATTCCTGTTGCTCTGGAGGCAGTTAAAAATAACAAACATATCTATTGCGAAAAACCACTGTCGTGTACTGTTGAGGAGACCTTTGCAATTCGAGAAGCTGTGAAAGAGTCAGAAATCATTTTCCAACTCGGACATCAGGGAAGACAAACAGAGAATTATCATATTGCTAAATCGCTGATTAACATTGGTGTTATAGGAAAAATATCGCTCATAGAAGTATGCACTAACCGCAATGACCCAAATGGAGCATGGGTTTACGAAATTGATCCTGATGCAAATGAGAATACTATTGACTGGAAGCAATTTATCGGACCGGCACCATGGCACGAGTTCAGCCTCGAACGTTTTTTCCGTTGGCGTTGTTGGTGGGATTATAGTACCGGATTAAGCGGCGATCTTTTTACTCACGAATACGATGCATTGAATCAGATCCTTGGATTAGGAATCCCATATTCCGCTACGGCATCGGGGGGTATCTATTATTACAAAGATGGCCGTACTGTACCGGACGTATTAAATATGGCTTTCGAATATCCGAATCGGGAGTTGACTCTGCTGTACAGTGCAACATTAGCAAGCGAAAAAGAACGCGGAAAAGTAATTATGGGGCACGATGCTTATATGGAACTCAACAAAACATTGCTGGTAGTGGCCGATCCAAAATCTACACGTTATAAAGAAAAAATAGAAAAAGGGATTATTGAGCCACATAAACCAATCTTTTCTTATGTGCCTGGACAAGAAAAAGTGGACGCCATCACTACGCCTACTGAAAAATATTTCGCCGGTCGCGGGCTTCTCTATACCTATCGCGACGGGAAATCTTTCGACACTTCTCATCTACACCTACGCGAATGGCTCAATTGTATAAGACTAAACAATGGTTTACAACCAAGCTGTGATATTGATCAAGCATTCGAAGAGGCCATTACGGCACACATGGGAACGATTTCATACCTCCAAGGGCGACGAACATATTGGGATGCTGATAAGCAAAAAATCATTTGATGTTTTATTAACTAAAAGATTAAAAATTAATGCCGCCAAAAAAGAAAATTAAAACAGGAATTGTTGGATTTGGATTGTCAGGAAGAGTGTTTCATGCTCCCTTTATATCCATTCATAATGGATTTAAGCTTCATTCAATTGTGTCATCAGGTAATGTGGCAAAACAAAATTATCCAAAAGCTAAAGTGTTTAATGATTTCTTGAGTTTGATAAATAATCCTGAAATTGAATTAGTAGTAATTTGTACTCCTCACCTGATTCATGCGGAACAGGCTGCCATGGCTCTCGAAAAAGGCAAACACGTGGTGATAGAAAAACCTGTTGCAATGAATAGCCACGATTTTTACAAAGTAATAGAGATTTCTAAAAAATATGGGAAACGGATATTCCCATACCACAATCGCCGATGGGATGGCGATTTTTTGACGATACGTCATATAATTAACGAAGGTTATTTAGGAAAGATAATTGAATTTGAATCGCATTTTGACCGATATACTCCTTTAGTTACCAGAGCTGAATGGAGATACTCGCAGGAAAATGGCGGAGGAACTCTGTTCGATCTAGGTCCACACCTGATTGATCAGGCTATTGCTCTTTTTGGGGCTCCCTTATCGGTATTTTGTCTTCTGTACTACCAGCGTAAAGGGAGTAAGGTTAACGACAGCTTCGATCTCAAACTGCTATATCATAGTCATGCTGTTACACTCAAAGCAAGTGTGTTTGTTAAAGAACCAGGACCAAGATATCAAGTGCATGGCACATCAGGATCGTTTATAAAGTACGGAATAGACAGCCAGGAGGCTGCATTGAAAGCCGGTAAAATACCCAACAGCAAAAATTTTGGTAATGATCCGAAAAAATATTGGGGAATTTTAAATTCAAATGCCTATAGTAAAGAAACCAGAATAAGATATGCTACTTTGCCTGGAAAGTATATGTCATTTTATGATGATGTTTATGCTACAATAAATAAACAAAAGGAGCCCGAAGTTACTCCAGAAGATGCTTTACTGAACATGAAAATTATTGAAGCGGCCATGGAGAGCGCTAAAGAACGTAGGATAATTGAACTTTAACCATTATAAAATCAAAGAGAAATGACAATTTCGAGACGTGATTTTCTAAATTTGATACAACTTTTTTCGGTTGGCTCCCTCATTGCTTTAACAACCAATAAACTATTAGCCAAAACACCTAAGGAGAAAATCAATATCGGCATTCAACTTTGGAGCGTTAGAAATGAATTGGAAAATGATCTTTTTGTCACGCTGAAAGCATTAAGTGATATGGGGGTTACAGGAATTGAGCCTTACAATTTCGATGGAAAATTTTATGGAATTGAGCCACGCAAATTTAAAAAGATGTGCGATGATATTAACCTAAAAATCTATAGTACTCACACACCTATTACTATTGACAATGCACCTCTTTATGTTGAAAAGGCATTAGAGGCCGGTCTTGAATACCTTATCCTGCCCTCGTTAATGAACAGACCACGTAATAGTATCTCCGATTATCAAAAAGTAGCTGAGGAGCTAAATGCTATCGGTGAGATTTGCTTACAGCACAACATCATTTTTGGGTATCATAATCATAGTTTTGAGTTCATAAAAATTGACGGGTCTATTCCTTACGATATCCTTTTAAAAGATACTGATCCGCAATTAGTTTCATTTCAATGCGATATCTATTGGTTAGTAAAAGCAGGATATAATCCGGCAGATTATTTCAAAAAATATCCTCATCGCTTTAAATCATTACATATTAAAGATATGAACCATGATGGAGATAGTTGCATTGTTGGAAATGGAACTATTGATTTCCCGAAATTATTAATATCGCCTGGGTTAACGGGCAATGAATTAATTATTTACGAGCAAGAACACTATAGTGAAGGGGCGCCGCTTTATTGTGCACAACAAAGTATTCAATATATTCAATCACATTTTTTTAACTAAAACGATGAACTATGGAAAAGAACAAAAAGAAGAAAAACGGCCTTGATCGCCGTTCATTTTTACGAAACACAGCCGTTGCTTCTGCAGGGTTTATCATCTTGCCAAGCCATGTCATTTCCGGGTTAGGGCATCGAATGCCAAGCGACAAATTGAACATAGCCGGAATTGGTGTTGGTGGGCGAGGTGGTGGAGTTATACGTGCAGTAAAAAGCGAGAATATTGTGGCGCTATGCGATGTTGACTGGAAATATGCTTCCAAAATCTTCGGTGATTTTCCGGATGCTAAAAAGTACTACGATTGGAGGGTGATGTTCGACGAGATGTCCGATTCAATTGACGCTGTTGTAGTAGGAACGCCCGATCATACACATGCTATTATATCCATTAATGCAATGAAACTTGGCAAGCATGTCTATTGCGAAAAGCCTCTTACTCATTCGGTTTGGGAGTCAAGACAAATGACGGAGATAGCCCGCCAGTATAAAGTAGCTACACAGATGGGCAATCAGGGCAACTCAGGCGAAGGGATCAGACAGGTTTGTGAGTGGGTATGGGACGGCGCCATTGGCGAGATAAAAGAGGCTCATGCCTGGACTAACCGGCCGATATGGCCTCAAGGTTTAGAGCGACCAAAAGAGGTACATCCGATCCCTGACACCCTGAAATGGGATCTGTTCCTTGGCCCAGCAAAAGAGAGACCCTACAACCCAATTTATACACCATGGAACTGGCGCGGTTGGTGGGACTTTGGTACAGGAGCGTTAGGTGATATGGCTTGCCACATTTTGGATCCTATATTTATGTCGCTTAAATTAAAATATCCTATCAAAGTTCAGGGTAGCTCATCACTTTTCAATACTGAATCACCACCTTTGGCCGAAGTAGTAAAATATACATTTCCGGCACGAGAGAAATTCAGAAACCTTGAAATGCCTGAAGTTACTGTTACATGGTGGGACGGTGGCCTGTTGCCTCCACGCCCTGAGGAACTGCCAGACGGCGAAATAATGGGACGCGACACCAGTGGAGGCGTATTACTCATTGGCACAAAAGGAAAAATAATGTCTGGTTGCTATGGCCGAAATCCATTCCTCTTACCGCTCGATTTTGATAAAAGTTATAAAAGGCCAGCGCCGGAATTGAGAAGGATTACTGTAGGACATGAGATGGATTGGGTGAGAGCATGTAAAGAGAGTCCCGAGAGTAGAATTGAAGCGAGTTCACACTTTGGATACTCTGGCCCTATGAACGAAATGGTTGTTATGGGAGTGGTGGCAGTAAGATTACAAGACCTAAAACGCGAATTGCTCTGGGACGGGCAAAAAATGCAATTTACCAACATCTCCGATAATGACGAAATAAGGGTGGTGCTTAGCGATAAATTTGAAATAATTGACGGGCATCCGCATTTTGATACAAAACACGAAACTATTAATGCTAAACAGGCTGCCGAAGAGTATATCCGACACACCTACCGGGAAGGATGGTCATTATAAACTATAATTTTATTAAATACTTAATTATTAACAATTTAAACACATTTTACAATGAAAACTTTTAAATATCTGATTTTAATCACCATTTTTGCTGTAGCCTGTGGTGGCAGTCAACAAAAAGCTACAGATGAGAAAGTAGAAGAGATAACGGACAATACATTAACACAATCTGAAATA
Organism: Lentimicrobium sp.; assembly: GCA_012516825.1. GTDB lineage: Bacteria > Bacteroidota > Bacteroidia > Bacteroidales > 4484-276 > RZYY01. The sequence goes on from JAAYWF010000038.1 coordinate 12,785, forward strand.
GATGATGGTTGGATACTACTGTTCGACGGAAAAGAGGCCGGCAAATGGCGCGGTTATAATAAAGACTATTTCCCCAACGGATGGGAGATTTCCGATGGCATGATCAGATGTATCGGTTCGGGTAGAGGCGAAGCCGGCGGGTTAGAGGGTGGTGATATTATTTATGATGAGAAATTTCAAAATTTTGAGCTTATACTCGAATGGAAGATTTCGCCGGGCGGTAATAGCGGCATCTTTTACCTTGCACAGGAGTCACCGGACTTGACCATTTGGCAGACTGCACCGGAAATGCAAGTGCTGGACAACACCACACATCCTGACGGACGTGAAGGCTTACACAGCGCCGGAGCACTGTACGATATGATAGGTGTAGAACAGGATAAAGTAAAACCCGTAGGCGAATGGAACCAGGTGAAGATATTGGTTTTTAAAGGTCTTGTAGAG
>JAAYWF010000275.1 GCA_012516825.1 Lentimicrobium sp.
AAGAGGATGAGATTGGAATATTCTATTTTACGCAGTGTGCTGCCAAGATCGCAGCCATCAAGAGTCCGGCTGAAAGGGTAGAATCCCCAATAACAGGGGTGATAAATATGGATTCTGCTTTTAATAAGGTTTACCAGTACTTAGAACAAAATATCCATAATAAAGAATCCATTGCAGAAAGTCCTGATAATTTATCGCCAGAGGCTATTTTATGGAGCCTTACAACAGGCGAAACAGAGTATTATAGCGGGCGTCGAATAGCCATTGATGGTGTGCATAATGTAATTAGCTTTTTAGAAAAGTTGGAGAATGAGGAAAACCCAGGTATTCATTTTTTGGAGCTACGTGCTTGTCATGAGGGGTGTGCCGGTGGCGTGCTTGCTAATGAAAATCGTTTCTTATCTGCCGAACGAATGCGAAACCGTGCAAAAGCTGCTGTAAACAATCAAGATGGAGATTTCAGTAACAGGATCAACAATTATAAGGACGACCTGAAAGAGTTGATTAAGACCGCTGAGGTTAAGCCTCGTTCGATGCTTAAACTTGATGAAAACATGTCGGAAGCTATGCGTAAGATGAATCTTATCAGGCAGATAATACAGTTGTTACCTATGGTTGACTGCGGCGCTTGTGGATCGCCTGGGTGTTACGCGCTGGCCGAAGATATAGTGCAAGGACGCGGTATGATGGAAAATTGCATATTTATCCAACGCCGCTACGAGCAGAAAGGGATGCTTAAAAATCAAGATGCCATAGCGCTGATGAAGAAGATATGGGGAGAAAATAAATTTGAATCAAAATAAATAACTTTAAGAAAAAATGACTGTCAGAGAATTAGTTGAGAAGCTTGGGTTGCATGTTTTTAGCGACCAATCGGGTTTGGAAAATGAAATAAAGAGCGGTTATACCTCCGACTTGCTGAGCGACGTAATGGGACATAGCAATCAAGGGGCCGTATGGATAACACTGCAAACCCATAAGAACATCATGGCTATCGCATCATTGAAAGACCATGCAGCAATAATCTTGGTAAAAGGTTTAAAACCTGATGATGACACATTGGCAACAAGCAATGAAGAGAAGATACCAATATTAGGTACTGATCTTCAGACATTTGAAATAACAGGTAAAGTGTACCAGTTAATTAATAAACAGTAATTTCCTTATTAATGCCTGTTTTTAGTGCTGATCTCCATATTCACACCGTATTGTCACCTTGTGGTGATTTGGATATGAGCCCTGTAAATATTGTAAAACGAGCTAAGGAGCTTCAGCTCGACATTATAGGCATTACTGATCATAACTCAACCCGCCATTGCCCGTTGATACAGCAACTTGCAGCAAAGGAGGGTATCTTTGTGCTTTGCGGCGCCGAAGTAACCACCTTGGAAGAGGCTCACTGTCTTTGCTTTATGCCCGACCTGGAACGGTTAGATAAGCTCCAAAGTTACCTCGACCTTTATCTGATGGATTTTATGAATGATGTTAACAAATTTGGCTATCAAGTGCAGGTAGATGAAGAGGAGACGATTGTATATGAAGAGCCAAAACTGCTGATACAGTCTATCAACCGTAACATTAATCAGGTTGAGGAATTTACACACTCTCTGGGAGGGCTGTTCATCCCCGCACATATTAATCGCCCTGCATTTAGCCTGATAAGCCAATTGGGATTTATACCGGATGATCTTAACTACGATGCACTCGAGATTTACAGGATGACAGATGAGAATTTTTGTAATACTTATAACTATCGGAAAGATACTACGTTGATCAGAAATTCAGATGCACATCAGCTCAACAGAATTGGCGCCGAGAGAAACTTTTTTAACATAGAAGAATTAAACTTTCAGGAGATTAAACTTGCATTATTAAAACAACAGGGGAGGTTTGTAAAATGACCGAAATTTCGCTTCACATTTTGGATATCGTTCATAATTCCATTAGGGCAAACGCCAAAAAGATAAATATCTCTATTACAGAAGACCTTAAAGAAGATAAATATCTTCTTAAAATTGTTGATGACGGGAAAGGTATTTCTGCTAGTACTCTTAAACATGTAACCGATCCATTCACGACATCGCGCAAAACCAGGAAGGTAGGGATGGGTCTGCCACTGTTGAAGCATAGCGCCGAACAAACCGGAGGATGGTTGAAAATTTCTTCCGAAATAGGCAAAGGTACAGAGGTAACATGCTGCTTTGGGCTTGCCCATATTGACCGGCCGCCGACAGGAAATATTGCAAGCATCATCTATCAGCTCCTTTCAGCATTTCCTGAGATAAGGTTTGTATATACACATAAAACCTCTAACGGAGAGTATCTGTTTGATACCGATGAGTTAAAAGAAGCCCTCGATAATTTGCCTGTTACCATGCCAGAAGTGAGAAAGTTTATTTTGGAAATGATTGAAGAGAATTTAAGAGAGATAAAAATAGCGCCATAAAAATTTAGCATTCCACTAATTAGCATTATTGATTG
>JAAYWF010000276.1 GCA_012516825.1 Lentimicrobium sp.
CAACCCGAACAATTGAGTCGCGCTCCGATAGGATACTTACCATTTTAATAAATCCTTTTATGTCGTGCAGCGCTCGATTACCGGTTTATATTTTAATTATAGGCGCTTTCTTTCCGTCAAACCCCACCATGATGCTATTACTTATTTATGGTATTGGAGTGATGATTGCCGCTATTATTGCAATAGTCTTTAAGAAGATATTCTTTAGAAAAAAGGAGGCTCCTTTTGTTATGGAGTTGCCTCCGTATCGGCTGCCAACACTTAAAGCGATATTAAAAAATATGTGGTATAAGGCCTCTTTGTATCTTCAAAAGATGGGAGGTATCATTTTATTGGCTGTTATATTAGTATGGGCTGCCGGATATTTTCCTCAAAACAGGCAACAGATGTATGAGTTTGATAAAATGATTGGTGATACTAAACAGGATTTTCAAAGTCAACTTAGTGAAATTGACCCTACAATAGAGACTGAACGTTTTGAAAGGTTACATGAGGAGATGAATATGGCTATTCTTAAAATAGATATTGATAAGCAAAGTTATCGTCTTGAGAATTCATTTATTGGAAAATTTGGCCATTTTATTGAACCTTTGATACGTCCGCTTGGTTTTGATTGGAAGATGGGAGTGAGTTTGGTTACTGGAGCTGCTGCAAAGGAGATTGTTGTAGGTACGCTTGGTGTGCTTTATCATGCTGATGACCCAGGGAATCATCAGTCGTTGATTGAGAAGCTGAGAAGTCAGCGGCATCAATCCGGTCCGAAGGCAGGGCAACTGGTTTTTACGCCCGTTACTGCTATGGCTTTTTTGATTTTTGTTTTGATCTATTTTCCATGTGTAGCCGTTGTGGCTGCGGTAAAGAAGGAGACGGGCGGATGGCGTTGGGCGGCATTTCTTGCCCTCTACACCACAGTGCTGGCTTACCTGCTATCGCTGTTGGTATATCAGGTAGGGATTTTAATTTATTAAAAAGATGATCCAGGAAATATTAACATACATAATACTGTTGGTTACTTTAACCTTGGTAGTCAACAATGCTATCAGGTTTTTTAAGGATAATTCGGGAGGATGTGCCGGCTGCACGAGTGGGGCAAGTTGTAAAATAGCGGCTTTGAAACATAAAATGGATGCGGAAAAGTAGTTGGATCGCTATTTTGGTAACGTCAATCCAGTCTGTTTAAACCCTTGATAGCAAGTTCATAATTGGGTTTTAGTTCAAGGGATTTCTGATACTCTATCCTTGCTTCCGACTTGTTGCCTAAGAGTTCGTAACAATAGCCTCTATTGTAATAAGCCTCATAATTGTTAGGATCCAGCTCAACGGCTTGTGTGAAATAACCGGCTGCCGTTTCATATTCCTTGAAGTAAACAAGGTAAATGTAACCTAGATTATATAAAGCAAAGGTAAATTGTGGTTCGATAGCAAGTATGTTATTATATATCTCGATTGCCTTGTCGGGTTCATCGTTTTCCTGAAAAAACATCCCAAGTAAGTAATATGCTTCGGGCGAATTTGGCCTTAATTCTATAGCATTTGATAAATAGTCCGCTGCAAGTGGATTACCAAGGTTAATATACACTACGCCAAGTTGGATATATGCTTCGAAATAATCTTGCTTTTGATCTATGGTTGTTTGTAAATTCCTGATCGCTTTAATGGTATCACCTTGTTCAAGCAAAGCATAACCGCGTGTCAGGTAAGCCGTCGGATTATAGCTGTCGATCTTTATTAGCTCATCTATTGTCTCGTACGTTTTGTCGTATTGTTTCATGATCAGAAACAATTGAGCCTTTTTTAATAAAGCTTCCTGATTTTTCGGTTCTATCTCAAGTGCTTTTTCAAGGCCTTCGATACAGCGGTCGGGATTGCCTAAGGCAAGATAGGCCTCCGAGAGGGTGATATAATGATTAGGGTCTTGATCATTAATATCAATAGCGATTGTAATATCGCGCAAAGCGCTTTGAATAGAATCAATAGTCAGAAAATAATTCGCACGTTCGATATATAACCTATCGTCATTTGGATTTGAATTAATTTTTTCACTAACCCTGAGTATCAACTGCTCAACATTCAAAGGTTGGTCAGTCTCACGCGCAGTATTTTTTTCACTACTATGACACGAAACTAGAATTACCAAAGAAAATAATAACCCGGAAAAGGTAAAAAATTTCATAAAGAGCTAAAATTTGAGCAGATTAATGATGTTGATAAACAGCTAATTTGAAGATTTATTTTATCCAAAATTAATCAATAATAAGTCCTTTTGTCTGAACTGTTGATTTAGCGTTTTTAAATTTCAATTTATGTTAATCTGATTTTTTATATAAAACATTAACAATCAATTTTTTACAAAATATAAAAATCGCTTTTAAGCAATTTGTCCATTGTTTACTTAGCGAATGAAAACTTTTGTAAGGTGAGCAGCCCTATTATGAAAGTTCGACTTTTTATGATGATAATGCTAATGCTATCTTTTTGATAGCCTGAATATTAATAATATGTAAAGCTATTTTGCTGTTTTTTTCAAAATCTTTTCAATTCATTTTATATAATTAAATTTGATGACTTTTTCAGATAGTCATTGGGCTTTGTTCTCTTTTGATTTTATCAGAAAAGTTTAAATAATAACGGGTAATAGTAATGAAGGACTTTCATCACGCATTAAAGTTAGAGGGTGAGTTGTGTATCGGTTGTTCAAAATGTATGAACATTTGCCCTACACAAGCTATCAGGGTAAGGAACGGGAAAGCCATACTTATGCCCAACCGATGTATTGATTGTGGTGAGTGTTTCCGTGTTTGCCCTGTCAGCTCTATCAGTATTGAGCAGGACGATGTTGCCCAAATATTTAATTATAAATACCGGATAGCCCTGATCCCTGCCGTTTTCACTGCTCAGTTTCCTTCGAAGTTTAGCATTGCCGACATTTACACCGCCTTATATGAGTTAGGGTTTACTGACGTTTTTGAGGTTGAACATGGAGCGCATATTTTACGTGAAGAGGTAAAAAAAATAATTGACAATCCTGATTTCCCAAAACCATTAATCTCCACCTTTTGTCCTGCTATAGTTAGGCTGATACAGGTTAAATTCCCTTCGCTGGTTCATAATCTGATATTGCTTAAGCCTCCACTCGATATTTCAGCTCTTTATTTCCGTAGGTCTCTTGCCGAAGAGGGAGTAAAAGAGGATGAGATTGGAA
>JAAYWF010000277.1 GCA_012516825.1 Lentimicrobium sp.
TAATACAGGATATTTATCAAGGTAATCTATTGTAACGGATCCGAAATGTTTACTCTTAAAACTTGTGTCGGAAGTCATAACATAGGACTCATATTCGCGGGGAAAATTCTGACCCCACACTTCGTTGCGTGGCTCCCAATCAGGGATTTCGCTTACCATCTGGAAATAGAGCTGCGATTCGCTACGACGTTCAATAATTGATGAGGCAAAAAGCCCTATAAGAAAAACAATAACTACGGTAACAAGGAATATTGCCCAATTTACCCAAGGTTTCTTTTGAGATGATGTTTCTTTTGTCATTGATATAAATTTTATTTACTATTTATTATTCTGTTTTAAAGAAGCTGATAGCCAATCAGGAGTAATGGAAGGCAACCTTGGCACTAACGAAAAGGGAGCTGATGAAAGGCTACGTACCGATCCGTGAGGCACTTCACGATGACAATCCCAACACAGCTTTCCATCACCTGCATGTGCCGATTTATAGGTATGCTCAACCAAGGATGTCATTTCAACCAAATCCATGTGGCAACGCTTACAATTTTGCTGCACCGCATTAGCTCCAGCCTGTTTTATACTAATCACCTGTGGCTCAGCACGCGCCGTAAAAATTGTGGCATGTCGAGCCCCATCGCTCGCTTTAAAATAATATTTTAGAAAAATATTATGGTTAGGCACATGGCAATCGGTACAATTAGTTACTGCATGATGACTACTATTTTTCCAAGAAGCGTACTGAGGATACATCACATGGCAGTTAATACAGGTTTCGGGTTTGTCGGATAGATATGAAGTTGCTTTACTAATATGAAAAATAAAAAAAGCAAGACCGACTATGATCCCCAAAACAATAGTAGCTGCCATTCGCCATTGAGGAGGAGGAATAAGAAAAAGCAGGATTTTTTTCATCTTTTTGATATTATAAATCACAAACTTATTATCAACAAAAATAACAGGAAAAACATCTATAATTACAAGAGTATTAAATTTTTATTGATTTTAAATAAGCCGAATTAAATGGCTTAAATGTAGTGAAAATCGAAACACAAAGCTTGTCAAATGGCTGTATTAACCCTTATTTTGCAACAACCTGCTCCGTATCTTCAAATTTAGAGCAGGAAAAGGCAGTTCTGTTATCTTTGTCGTTCAATCTTAATTTATCATTTGATGAAACATCTACCTCTGCTTTCATTTTTTTTTATTTTCAGCATCTCACTTTGTGCCCAACCGTTCAAGGTTTTATCGCCTGACGGCTCATTGACGTTAACCGCTAACACTGATAAAAACATAAGCTGGTCGGTTACATACAACGGGCATACAACCATACCAAATGTTAATATAAACTTAGAGACGAATCAAGGAAAACTCTTTGATGAAACCACAACGGTTGTAAACCATACTATCCAGCAACATAAGAAAACTTTACGGGTAACGGTTCCGGTGAAATCGGCGGAAATTGAGGATTATTACAATGAGCTGACACTCTATCTTAGCAATGGCAACCATCTTGTTTTCAGGGTTTACGATGATGGATTAGCTTATCGGTTTTCAACCGATTTTAAAGATGACGTAGAAATTAAAAATGAGATTCTGAGCATTGAATTTCCCGCACAAACGCACTGCTGGTTTTCGGCTGAGAGTTCATTCTTATCCCATTTCGAGCAGCTATTTACTTACCAGCGTCTGGATACAATTCCATCCGGTCAATTTCACGCGCTTCCTTTACTGGCAAGCACGCCGGAGAAGGTCAGAATATGGATATCCGAAGCCGATCAGCATGATTATCCTGCATTGTTTCTGGCTACCAACGGAAATTATCAATTAAATGCAATATTTCCAAAATACATTTTACAAAGCGAAGCCAACCCAAAGCACTCGCCCGACAGGAACGAAATCATATTAAAAGAGGCTGATTATATCGCAAAGACCAATGGTAAACGCAGTCTCCCCTGGCGCATCTTTACAATCACCAATGACGATCGTAAGTTAGTATCTAATCAATTGGTTTATCAACTGTCATCACCACAAGCTATTGACGAAACCGATTGGATTAAGCCCGGCAAAGTAGCTTGGGACTGGTACAACGCCAACAACCTGCGAAAAGTGGATTTCAAATCGGGGCTAAACACACCCACCTATAAATATTATATTGATTTTGCCTCGAAATATAACCTTGAATACATTATTCTGGATGAAGGATGGAGCCAATCAACCACTGAAATTCTCACCTCTAACCCCGATATAAATCTCCATGAAATCATTGATTACGGGAAATCAAAAGGTGTAGGCGTTATCCTTTGGGTACTTTGGAAGCCGCTACTAAGCAATTTGGAAGAAATCCTCAATACGTATGCAACGTGGGGTGTCGCAGGGATAAAGGTTGACTTTATGCAACGCGCCGACCAGCAAATGGTAAACATATTTGAGGAGATTGCAAAAGTTGCAGCAAAGAATAGACTCATAGTAGATTTTCATGGCTGTTTCAAGCCAAACGGTTTGCAACGCACCTATCCAAATGTGCTAACATTTGAAGGAGTCAAGGGCAACGAAAATCATAAATGGAGCGCTCAGATTACGCCGGAACATAACCTCACCTTGCCCTTCACTCGTATGGTTGCAGGCCCGATGGATTATACCCCGGGCGCCATGCGTAACGCCAACAGAAAAAATTTTGCCCCAAGCTTCGAACGCCCTATGAGCCTTGGTACGCGTTGCCACCAACTTGCCATGTATATAATTTACGAAAGCCCGCTTCAGATGCTCTGCGACTCTCCTTCGGAGTATCTTAACGAGCCGGAGATACCGGCTTTCCTTTCCAAAATTCCAACTATATGGGATCAAACAATTATTCTCGATGCTTCGGTTTCTGAATTTATCCTGTCAGCAAGACGAAGTGGTAACAACTGGTACATCGCGGCTATGACAAACCATTTTTCTCGTGACTTAGATATGGTTCTCGACTTTTTGCCCGATGGCAAGTACAACATGGAAATAATGAGCGACGGTATTAACGCCGACCGCCATGCAGAAGACTATCGTTACGAAGTAAAAAAAGTGAACAACAACACAAAAATGAAAATCCATTTAGCCGCAGGCGGAGGGTTTGCAGCCATACTAACAAAAGAGTGATCGGAACCTAAGGAACGAATAATGAACATTGAAGATATTAGAGACTATTGTCTGGTTAAGAAAGGTGTAACTGAAAGCACTCCTTTTGATGACGTTACTTTAACTTTTAAGGTAGCCGGAAAAATATTCGCATTTTTGCCGCTCGATGCAATAACACCAACCATCAACCTGAAGTGCAACCCCGAATGGGCTGTGGAGCTACGTGAACAATATGTAGCAATTTCTCCTGGATACCACATGAACAAAACACATTGGAACACAGTAACACTTAACGGAAGTATAAGCAATAGACTAATCATGGAGATGATTGATCACTCCTATGATTTGGTTGTAAACAAGTTAAGTAAGAAACAACGGGAGATGATCAGTGAATAAAGGCTCTTTGCGTTCTAAAGGATTACTCCTTTTTTGACTTGCGTTTTCTGAAGAGATCAGAAAAAAGATAGCCTAAAGCTCCCCCCCCAAACTATTGTGATAATAGGATTTGAAGTGAGAGGGCAGCCACCTGTAACGCATACTACCTTTAAATAGTAAATATATCCACCGATACCCCCTAACATGATCCCAACAACATTGGCAAAAGGGATATAACGAAAAAGTCCTGATTTCATCCACAGATGTTTTTTTGAAGTCTCTTCATCCATCTTATTAACAGTAAAAAGGTTAGTATGATTTTAACAATTAATTAGCTTTAAAGTTTTCATAACTCGTTTTAGATTTAGGCTTTTCTATTTTATCAATACCAATTCTGCGATTAATAACTTTACTTTCAAAGATATTATTTATAACTTCGGGAAGCTTTCATTTATTCCATCTTTAAGCAATTTATTTACGTCAATAATCAAAATTTTCTATCTTTGATGTCCTAAACAAACTATATGACGATAGATATTTTTATAGGAATTGTGAGCACAGTTACTACCTTCTTTTTCGGCTCCAGCAGTGGCAGTAAACAGAGAGAAAATGGAATA
>JAAYWF010000278.1 GCA_012516825.1 Lentimicrobium sp.
GTAAATAATCTCTTTCAGGATGTCAATTGGGTAGTTACCGATGCTAAGGGTCGGTATGTGATGGAGGGCCGGTTAGCTGATTCTCATCAGATTGATTTACGCACACAACCGAAAGGTGTCTATTTCATCAAGTTTACCGGCGACAATGTTCTCTGTATCAAGAAGCTTGTTCTCAGGTAATTGGCGATGATATAAATCAAAAAAGCTCTGCCGGTTGGTGGAGCTTTTTTTGTTTACAGCGCTTAAAGTGTTGCTACGTAAGGTTTGGTGAAAAATCTATAATAAACTGATTTTTCTCTGATTGAGTCAATACGCCTATAAAGATGCTTTGATAGCTCATTATTCACTACATTGCGCTATTGGCGTGGAGTAGAAGAACTTGATCCCATGAGTTGAGAAATTGTTCAAAAACAATTGGGTAGGTTATTTTTATGCTCTCAACCGGTCTAAAAAAATTTTTTTTTACAATAAACACCTGACTTATTCTACAAAGCCTATTTAAGGCTATTTGTCGTTATTTTGCGGTAAGTAAAAGTGGAACAAACCAAAAGCAATAAATCCTAAAACGACGCCAATGATATTTCCGATCATATCGTTGATATTGAAAGCGCGATAAGATAAAAGGTATTGAATGCCTTCGACGCCGCCTGCAAAAATTACTCCGACAATGAACCAATAAACCATTTTACGACGTAAAAGCCATCCGAAAAAGGCCCATGGTATAAATGTAACCGCATGCAGAAAATAATCCCCACGAAAGCTGATAATGGTAACAGTATTTAGCGATACAGTGTTGATGGGTAGAGTTACAAATAACAGAATTACAATTACGTAGGTTGCGAAAAGCCATTTTGAATGGAGCTTGATCTTGTCAAACAGTTTCATTTATAAAAAAGAATAGTGTGTTTTTAACTAAGTGGTTTTTGCACTGGTTATTATTTAATTATTACCGCCAAAAGTATTATTTTTCTGCAATACCTTATGCGCGCTGTTTAATATTTTCAAAACCGTTACTTTTGTAAAAAACAAAATCATATGGGAAAGTTAGGAAAACTTTGGAAAGCTTTTACCTCTATTGTTAGGCAGCCTTCACTTTTAAATCTTATCATTGACACCAATCAAAACTGGTACAAATATGTAGAAAAACGTTATGGTTTAGGAGCTGGGTTGCCGGTTGCAGAGCTTAGTACTCTATTTCCTGATTTTAGAGCTAATATCCCCACATTTGCTTTTCTCGATGGTGGTTCTCTACCCACCGATATCGCCTTATTGATGAAGTTGGCTCAGCGGATCCCTGATTGTTCATATTTCGAAATTGGGACATGGAGGGGCGAAAGCGTTGTGAATGTGGCTAACATAGCCAAAGAATGCTATACATTAAATCTGCCGGATGAAGAGATGCGGAAAGCAGGTCAACCTGAAAATTTTATAGAGTTAATTGGTTTTTTTTCTAAAGATAAAAAAAACATAACCCATTTAAAAGGAAATTCATTTGACTTTGATTTTGTAGGTTTAAATAAGAAGTTCGATCTGATATTTATTGATGGTGATCATCACTATGAAGCTGTAAAAAATGATACTAAGAAGATTTTTGAAAGTCTTGTACACGATAAATCGGTGGTTGTATGGCACGATTATGCTAGGAGTCCTGAAGTTGTTCGTTTTGAAGTCTTTGCCGGCATACTTGATGGGATGCTGCCACAGCGGCATCGTTATCTCTACCATGTAGGAAATACACTTTCAGCTATTTATTATCCCTCTGAAGCATTGGCAAAGCATCCTCTTATAAATCCCACTAAACCTAATCACTATTTTGAGCTTGACCTGAAATTAAACCCCATAGTGAAGAAGGAATAAAGACTTACCTTAGAACATGGTCAAAGGCTTAAAAAACGAGTAGTATTTTAAAGCTTAGCCTTAATTAAACTCAATCGGCTAATATCTGTCGTGATATAATGATCTTTTGTATTTCCGATGTGCCTTCGTATATCTGTGTAAGCTTAGCTTCTCTCATCAATCTTTCAACATGATACTCTCTTACGTAGCCGTATCCACCAAGTATCTGTACAGCTTCGGTAGTTACCTCCATCGCTATATCGGCAGCATAAAGTTTGGCCATGGCGCTATACTGTGCATATGGTTTTTTGTTTTGTTTTAACCAACCGGCTTTGAGGTAAAGGTTTCGGGCATTTTCAATCTTTACCGCCATATCGGCAAGTTTAAACGCAATAGCCTGATGCTCGGCGATTGGTTTTCCGAATGCTTTTCGCTCTTTAGCATACCTTACTGCTCTTTCAAAAGCGCCTTGTGCAATGCCTACTGCTTGAGCAGCAATGCCAACACGTCCCTCTTCGAGCGCTTTCATGGCAAATTTAAAACCAAAGCCGTCTTCTCCAATTCTGTTTTCTTTTGGTACCTTCACATCAGTAAACATTACTGAATGGGTGTCGCTACTACGCATGCCCATCTTATCTTCATGTTGGCCAAGTGATATGCCTGGAGTTTCTCTGTCAACAATGAAAACATTGATGCCTCGGTGCCGCTTTTCGGGATAGGTCTGTCCGAACACGATATATACCGATGCTGTGCCGGCGCTGGTGATCCAGTTTTTTGTGCCGTTGAGCAAATAATGATCTCCCATATCCAATGCTGAGGTTTTTTGTGAAGTGGCATCCGACCCTGCTTCAGGTTCCGACAAAAGGAAAGCGCCAATCTTTTCGCCGGTTACCATTACCGGCAGATACTTGTCTTTTAAATAATCACTGGCATACTTTTCAACACCGGACATCACTAAGGAGTTATGCACCGACATTATTACTCCTACGGAGGAATCAATTTTTGAAATTTCTTCCATGGCAAGCAGATATGAGATAGTATCCATACCGCCACCGCCATATTTCGGATCAACCGATATTCCCATAAAGCCTAAATCGCTAAGCTCTTTAACGTGTTGTGTGGGATATTCGGCTTTACAATCGCGCTCAATAACATCGGACTCAAGCTTTTTGGCAAAATCACGAGCCGCTTGTCTGATCATAATCTGTTCTTCACTAAAGTCAAAATTCATAAGGAAATTATTTTTGGTTATTTAATAAATCTTTTTATCTGAATCAGTGTTCTATTTTGGTTTCGAACAAAAATAAGTTTTAATTATTTATAGCAATAACGCCGGACTCTTTTAGCTCTTTGAGAGTATTTTTCAACTCTTCGGGTTTTTGTGTGCCGATTAAAAGATTACTTCCGCTAAAAAACTCAATCTCAATACCGTGTTTGCCTCGTACATTTAAAGCCTTGCCTTTTAGGCCATATCTTACTCCCCATCCACCATATTCCCTTATTGGGCGATAATCAATAACTTTTGCACTTTTTACCCTATCCCATGTTATTAATTTTTCCTTACTGTGAAAGGGAGTAAAGCAATAAGAAATTCCTGACTTACTAACTTTGGTAATTAGTTTCATGCTCGAAAAAAATATAATAAGGCCGCCCACTAACAAAAATATTGGCAGAAAAATCCAATCCGGACCAGGGTTATTGCCAAACGGGATGCCCATGACAACCTGTTGGATAAAACCCCATGTAAATATTGCGATTAATAATACAAGACATATTCTAATCCACGGTTGATTAAATTTTTGCTTTTCTTCGAAGATCGTGTTTGCCATAATTAAAATTTATTCTTGTTGTCAAAAATAACAGTTTTTTTTATTCAATTATGCTTTGGTTTATCTTTGCAGGAAAAAATTATGAAACGGGATGATGCATTGGAGTTGCTCCATCGCTATGTTGCCAATCCAAATCTCAGAAAGCATTGTTATGCATCTGAGGCTGTTATGTGTGCATTGGCTAAAAGATTAGGCGAAGATCCGCAGCGATGGGGATTAGCAGGCTTACTGCACGATTTGGATGTTGAGTTGGTGAACGCTGCGCCTGAGATACACGGACGTGAAACGGCAAGAATACTTTTGGAGTATGGGTTAGATGAGGAGATTGTTGAAGCAGTTCTTCTTCATAACGAACAGGCTGCCGACAGGCCGAGAACTACGGTTTTTCATCATGCGCTTGCCGCCGGCGAGACCATCACAGGGCTTATTACTGCAACGGCGCTCGTTTATCCTGATAAAAAGTTAGCCAGTGTAAAACCTCGCTCAGTAGAAAAGAGAATGAAAGAAAAGAACTTTGCAGCTTCAGTAAATCGGGATCATATCATGGAATGTGAAAAGATAGGCCTGTCGCTTGGTGAATTTATAGAGATATGTCTTGAAGCAATGCGCTCAATCAGTGATGTGCTGGAGATGTAAAAAGAGCCTTTCCTATCTTATACTAATTAAAAAAATGTGGACTTATGTGTAATTTTGGTTTTTGTAATTTGTCGTTGATCCCTGTTCGTGCTAAAGAAAGCCATAGTTCGGAAATGGTGAATCAATTGCTGTTTGGAGAAACCTTCGAGATTCTCGAAACGTTGAACGAGTTCGTGTTAATAAGAGGAACTTTAGATAACTATGAAGGTTTTATAAGCCGTAAACAGTTTCTGCCACTCACAAAAGATGAATATGAAATGTTGATGAGTAAGGATAAGTTGTTTCCGGTTAATCCGATCTCTACAATTACTGAAACAAATAGCGGTAACACTATTAAAATTTTACACGGTAGCAGCCTCAGGGGCTTTGAAGATGGAAGACTTGTTATAGCGAGCCAATCCTTTCTCACTACCGATCCGATGAAATCGCCCGATGCCGTTTTAGATACTGAAATGTTAGTTCAGTCAGCTCTTCAGTTCTTAAATGCGCCATATCTTTGGGGAGGACGATCTCTCTTTGGAATTGATTGTTCGGGGCTAACGCAGATTGTTTACAACATTCATAGTATAGGCTTGCAGAGAGATTCACGCTGCCAGGCCCAACAAGGCGAAACTATACATCTGCTCTCCGAAGCGCTTTCCGGCGATTTGGCATTCTTCGATGATGATGAAGGAAACATCACCCATGTAGGGATAATTATTAATAATCGGAAGATCGTACATGCATCAGGTATGGTTAGAATTGATGATTTAGATCATCATGGCATTTTTAATCAGGAATTGAAAAAATATACACATAAGTTAAGGCTGATAAAACGTATGCTTGGGCTTTAGGGCAAAATGGTAATTAAAAAATAACACAAAATAAAAACCCCGTAAAGCTATTGTTTTACGGGGTTTTCTGACTTTAAGCTTAGCTTTGCTTTTTGCCCCATATTAAGCGTTTGATAACACTTTATAGGGATTAGCATTATGAAAAAAGTTGTCTCTAAAAAAACTTTCTATTTATTAAATTAAGGTTTAATCTGCTGTAGTGCCCGATGAGGTCGCGCGACTGCGTTCGATAGACTGCAAGACAAGATATTTATCTCCAAA
>JAAYWF010000279.1 GCA_012516825.1 Lentimicrobium sp.
AAATGAGATTTTTAGTTTTTAACTATCTAATTATTAATAAATTAATTAACCAAAGCAATTATTATGAGAAGATTTACACTTTTGTTTGCACTTATGATATTTATCGGAGTGCAATGGGCACAGGCGCAAACCAGGACCCTATCGGGTAGTGTGACAAATGCCGATGACGGAAGTACAATCCCCGGTGTATCAGTAGTGGTTAAAGGAACAACTGTAGGAACAACTACAGATTTAGATGGAAGATACAGCTTGTTGGTCCCTGCTGATGCCAAGATTCTACAATTCTCTTTTGTTGGTATGAAAACAATAGAGATTCTGATTGGCGCCGAAAATGTTATCAACGTAACTATGCAACCTGAAGTAACCGCTATCGAGGGTGTTGTTGTTACAGCTTTAGGTATTTCCCGCGAGAAGAAGTCTCTCGGATATGCAGTTCAATCTGTTGCCGATGAGGATCTTATTCGTACTGGTAACGTAAATTTGCTAGGCGCTTTGCAAGGGAAAGTATCGGGAGTGGATATCAAACCTTCAAGCGGGATGCCGGGAGCATCGTCTCAGCTACAAATCAGAGGGGCACGTTCTTTTACAGGAAATAATACACCTTTGTATGTAGTTGACGGAATGCCAATTTCTTCAACCCCGGCATACTCTACCGGAAACAGCGTTACTGGTTCCGATATTTCGAACCGTGCTATTGATATTAACCCTGCTGATATCGAAAGCATTGAAGTGCTTAAAGGACAGGCTGCTGCAGCGCTTTATGGTATTCGTGCTTCCAATGGTGTGGTAATTATTACCACAAAGAGCGGGAAATATAACCAAATTGGAAAACCCGTCGTTTCCATCGGACACAATAGCAGTTTTGATGTTGTTTCCAGGACCCCTGATTATCAAACAACATACGCACAAGGATCAGGTGGCAAATATGTTAACAATTCATCATATTCATGGGGACCTAAAATTGTTGACCTGCCTGACGACCCAACCTATGGCGGAAATAATCATGGTCATCCCGGCATGTACAGAGTTATGCAGCTTGAACAGGCAGGCCTTGATCCATGGGTATATCCTAAAGTTTATAACAACTGGAATGATTATTTCAGAACTGGTTATACAATGACTAATAATTTTAGTATTTCACAGGCAGTAAAAGGAGGTAATTTTTCGTTAGGTTATAGCAACACTGATCAAACAGGTATTGCTTTAAATACCGGTTTGACCCGACACAATGTAAAAGCCAATGCCGAAAGAATACTTAACAATTATTTCAAAGTTGGATTTTCATCAAATTATTCCAATGTAGGTATTGATAAGTTGACCGGAGCTAATGACGGATCGTTGGCAGGAGTTTTAGCAGCGCCTTCAAGCTATAACTTAGCTGGAATACCATACCATAGGCCAGGAGAACCAACCAGACAAATTTATTACCGCGGTGGTTCGTTTGATAACCCATATTGGGTTGAGCATAACAACACTTTTAATGAGAAAACAGGTCGTTTCTTCGGGAATGCATATATTGACTTTAATACCAATGTGAGTGAAGGCATGGATTTAAAGGTACGTTATCAGGCCGGAGTAGATACCTATACTACGCATTTGCAAGATATTTTTGGTTATGGCGCTAGAGGAAACAAAAAAGGTGTTATTAACAATTATGGAACTTCCAACACCACATTTAATTCATTGTTAACAGCAGCTTTAAATTGGAAAATTAATGAAGACTTTGACTTCAACCTTTTGGTAGGAAATGAGTTGAATGATGTTAATTTGAAAAGTTATACCGAAACCGGACAGGATTTTAACTTCCCGGGATGGAATCACATAGGTAATGCTAGTGTAGTAACTGCTAATGAATCACAATGGGCTAATAGAACAGTAGGTATCTTTGGCAACCTTTCACTCTCCTGGAGGTCAATGTTGTACTTTAATGCTACAGGTAGAAATGATGTTGTTTCTACGATGCCGAGAGATAACAGAACATTTTTCTATCCCTCAGTTTCATTATCTTTTGTAGCAAGCGAATTGGAACCATTAAAGAATGTTGATTGGCTATCTTTTGCAAAACTAAGGGTCTCCTATGCTGAAGTTGGACAAGCCGGTAATTATTATGATAACTACTTTGTGGCGCCCACTTATAGCGGTGGTTTTTGGGTAGGAGCGCCAATACAGTACCCAGTTGATGGAATTAGCGCATATATTCCAAGCTATTCACTCTATGACCCCAATTTGAGACCTCAGAACACCAAATCATATGAGTTTGGAGTTGATTTGAAATTTTTGCAGAATAGATTAGGAATTGATTACACTTATTCAAAACAAAATATTAAGGACCAGATATTCCCGGTACCTTTGGCTGGATCTACCGGAGCTGGCCAGCTGGTTATGAATGCTGGGGGAGTTACTACCGATGTACATGAGATTATGCTCTATACAACACCTGTAAAAACAAGTGACTTCCAGTGGGATTTGAACTTTAATTATACAAAAGTAACCAATATGGTTGATGAGCTTGCAGAGGGTGTAGAGAGTATCTTTTTGGGCGGCTTTGTAACACCGCAAGTTCGTGCTGGTATTGGAAATACATTCCCGGTGATCTACGGCTCTACCTTTGTTCGTGATAAAAGTGGAAACATTGTTGTTGTTGATAATCCAGGCGCATGGAATCACGGCTTCCCACAAATGGGCGAACCCGGCGTGATTGGAGAAGCCTCACCAGATTTCATACTTAATGGTACAACAGCGTTTACATACAAATCAGTATCCTTAAGCGCTGTCTTTGAATGGAAACAAGGCGGACACATGTATTCTGGATCAAATGGATTGCTCGACTTGTACGGCATGTCTGCTGTTACTGAAGACAGAGAGTCAACCTTTATCTACGACGGAGTAAAACCTGATGGCACACCTAATGATATAGTAAGAGGTGGCCCCAACGATCCTTTTGCAGTCCAGGATCTTTATACTAATGTACTATCTGATATTGATGAATACTACATCCACGAAAATTCATTCGTTAAGTTGCGTGAAGTTGCTTTAAGATATCAACTTCCAAAGAATATCTATAAAACAGCTAATATAGGCATTTCATTATTTGCCCGTAATATTCTGTTCTGGACAGCGCTTCGTAACCTTGACCCAGAGACTTCGCAAGGTAATACCAACATGGGGGGATCTTTTGAAAGATTCTCACTCCCACAAGTTACCAGCTATGGATTTAGTTTAGATATTACATTTTAACTCTTTAAATAATAAAATACAATTTTAAAAATAATAATTATGAGAAAATTAATAAATATCTTATTATCAGGGTTGCTGGTCTTTGCTCTTTGGGCATGTTCAGAAGATAAAATGGATGAAATCAATAAAAACATAAATGACCCAACCGACGTTGCATCAAGGTTGATAATTACTGATGTTATAACCAAATCCGCTTTTACAATAACTGGAAGTGATCTCGCTTTTTATGCATCCATATATCTTGAGCATAATGTTGGCATCTGGGGGCAGAGTTACAGCGCAGAAATCAGAACGAATGAGCCAATTAGCTCTACGACATATAATAACTCATGGAACTCTATGTATAGAACACTTTCCGATGTGAAAACAATTATAAAAAAATGTTCCGAAGGTGGCGACGAAGAGGGTAATTATCATACGCTTGGTATTGCTCAAACATTAAATGCGTACAACCTTGCAATACTTACCGACCTTATGGGCGATGTGCCATGGTCAGAAGCTTTGCAACCCGGAGTTATCTACGCTCCAAAATTGGATAAGCAAGAAGACCTATATGTTATAATTAATCAATTGCTTGATGATGCTATTGTGAATCTTCAGAAAGAGACCGTATTTCCTTCGTTAGGAGCACAGGATTTTATTTATGGTGGAGATGCAGCCAAATGGTTGAAGTTTGCTTATGGATTAAAAGCACGTTATGCTATGCGCTTATCACACAGATCGCCGGCTTACAATAAAGTTGTGGAATATGCTGATAAATCCTTTACATCTGCAGCCGAACAGTGTATTTTTAGTTATAATGGTTCAACAACCTATAGTCCTTTCTACCGCTTCTTTACTGACCGCGATTATTTTGGAGCAAGCCAAAGTTTGGCTAATAAACTTGATGAAAGAAATGACCCGAGAGCTAATATTTTTTGGAAAAAGCATCCTGCTGCCGATGGTTTTGAATTTGCACCAAACGGCGGACCAGTTCAGGTACAAGGGCGATATGGAATTTCGGCTATCTCGAATCCTACAGCTCCTACTTACATGTTGAGTTATCATGAAATTGAATTTTTGAAAGCAGAAGCTTACGTACGTCAAGGTGATAATGAATCGGCAAAAGGAGCGCTCAAGAAAGCGATAACCGCTGCTTTTGAAAAAGTAAATATTGGCCTGACTGCCGATGATGCAGAGGCTTATTTTGATAGCGAAGTACTGCCTAAGTTTAATGCTGATCCTTTGAAGGAAGTTATGAATCAAAAATACATTGCTTTCTTTGAGGAAGAAGCTATTGAAGCTTACAACGATTATCGTCGTCTGAAAGCTATGGGCGATAATGTAATAACACTTGAGAACCCGTTGAATGCAGGCAATAAGTTTCCATTGCGATATACCTATGGAGCAAGTGACGTTACTACTAATGAAAATGTAAGTAATGCATACGGTGACGGTACTTACGTCTATTCAGAAAATGTATGGTGGGCCGGAGGCACACGCTAAGTTTTAATTTTAAAATAATATAAATCAGTAAAATATGAAAACATTTAAGATTCTGGCTTTCTTAGCAATAGTTACTTTTTTCTTTTCAGCTTGCGAAACAGATGTTATTGATCCGGCAGGCTCAAGAGGCGAAGGGATAATACCTTCGATCGAAAATTTTAATCCCGCCGTTTTTGACGTCAATGATAAAGAAAACACTTTCATTCAATTTGATATAAATGTTAGTGGAGTAGATGAAGTAAGTGTTATTGTTTCTTTTAAAGGAGACATGAGCAGAAAAGAGATTGAAAAACTGACTACATTTCCTGCAACAGTAAAAATATTCCTGAAGGATGCTGCTAACTTATTAGGTGTAAATCTTGATGATATAACCCCCGGTGATGCTTTTAACTTTGAATTATTGACAGTTCAAGGATCAAAGACGTTCAGGTCAAGTGCATCATTTAATGCAGCAGCAGTGTGTGTTTATGATCCGGATTTAGTTACCGGCGCTTATCATGCCGTTAGCGAAGGTTGGGGAGTGGATGGAAATGTTACAATCACGGTAGATCCTGATGATCCTTATATTGTGTATGTAGCTGGATTAATCGAATTGGATGGATTACCCGAAGATAAAGGACCATTGAAGATGGTTGTTAATCCATTAAATTTTGAAGTTACTGCCGTGAAAACCGTCCTTGCAACAAACTTTTTTGGCTATGATAATGTTGCCTATGCTGGATTTGGTGAACTTAATACATGTGATGGAACATACACAATGAACTATACAATTACTGTTGATCAAGGTTCATTTGGACAATACCAATTTATACTTACTAAGTTGTAGAGAGATACTTAATTAAAAATAAAAAGAGGCTGTCTTATAAAAAGATGGCCTCTTTTTTTGGCGATTATCTTCTGAATTGTTGCATAATAAAAGACAAATCCTCATTTTATGAGTATCCTCCCAATTGAGTATTTCTTTAATACAATTTTGATTCTGTTGATTACAAACGATTACTTTTTTAATCATTGTCAAATGTTTATTTTGGGATGATAATGGTAACTGTCGAATTTATAAATAAAGTCATCAGATAAAAATGCAGATACTATTCATCCACTATCTTTGCCTGCAAAATTTTTATTATGACTGATCAAAAATCGGTGAGAGTACGTTTTGCTCCAAGCCCAACCGGTCCGCTTCATATTGGTGGAGTCAGGACAGCGCTTTACAATTATCTGTTTGCCAAACGGAATAACGGTACTTTTATCCTTAGGATTGAAGATACCGATCAACTGAGGTATGTACCAGGCGCTGAAGAGTATATAATAGAATCGTTAAAATGGTGTGGTATTCGTTATGATGAAGGGCCTGGCATAGGCGGAGATTATGGCCCGTATCGGCAATCGGAACGTCAAAACCTGTATCGTGATTTTGCAAACCAGCTTATAAACAATGGCTATGCCTACTATGCTTTTGATACACCACAAGAGCTTGAGGAAATGCGAGAACGCCTGAAAGCTGAAAAATCTGATAGCCAGCAGTACGATGTAAAAACCAGAGGAGGTATGACTAACTCATTAACATTAAGTCAGGACGAAACCCAACGCCGCATTTCCTCGGGCGAGCCGTATGTGATCAGAATCAAAATACCGGAAAACGAAATTATAGTAGTAAATGATCTGATTCGTGGAAAAGTTGAAGTTAGGTCAGAGCTGCTTGATGATAAGGTTTTATTTAAATCCGATGGTATGCCTACCTATCATCTTGCTAATATCGTTGATGATCATTTGATGGATATCAGTCACGTAATAAGAGGTGAAGAATGGCTGCCTTCGGCGCCGCTACACGTATTTCTATATCGCTGTTTTAAATGGGAAGCCCCACAATTTGCCCACTTACCTTTACTTCTTAAACCCGATGGAAATGGTAAACTTAGCAAACGTGATGGCGACAGGTTAGGATTTCCGGTCTTTCCGCTGAAATGGGAAGACCCAATCTCAAGAGATGTTTCAAGTGGGTATCGCGAATCTGGATATTTCCCTGAAGCATTCATTAACATGCTTGCTTTATTGGGTTGGAATCCCGGAACAGAACAAGAGATTTTTTCACTTGAAGAGTTAACAAAAGAGTTTTCATTAGAAAGGGTAGGGAAGTCGGGATCGAAATTTGACCCTGATAAGGCTAAATGGTTTAACCATAAATATTTGGTTGAGATTAGCAATACCAAACTCGCCGAACAATTTGCCCCATATATTGCCGAAAGAGGAATCACAGTAGATTTGGGATTTGTCGAAAAAGTTGTAGAGATAATAAAAGAAAGAGCCAATTTTGTTAGCGACTTTTGGGAGCAGTCATCGTTTTTCTTTACAGCTCCGCAAGATTATGATGAACAGGTTGTGAAAAAGCGTTGGAAAACCGATTCCGCACTTTTAATGATTGATTTAAAAAAACAATTCTTGTTAATTGATGATTTTTCAGCCGAAAATATCAAAGATCGGATACATTTTTTCGCACAAGAAAGAAATGTTGGTCTGGGTGCGATAATGAATGCGCTGCGATTATTGCTTGTAGGTGGCAGTTTTGGGCCCGACTTGGCCGTTATTGCTGAAATGATAGGCAAAGATGAAGTGTTAAAAAGAATAGATACCGGAATTTTAAAATTGGGATAGATCATGGCGCAGATCGCATTGGAAAACATGGAGTTTTATGCTTATCACGGCTGCTTTAGTGAGGAGCAGATAATAGGAACACATTTTATCATTGATCTTTTTATTGAATACGATACAACGGAGGCGGAAGTAACTGATCGTCTCGCGCATACTTTAAATTATCAAGATGTTTTTCTTTTAGTAAAAGAACAAATGGCAATTAAATCGAATTTGTTGGAACATGTTGGCAGGAGGATACTTGTAAGTTTGAAAGAACATTTTCCCGAAATAATTTCAGCAAAAGTGAAAGTGTCTAAAATGAATCCTCCACTTGGTGGTAAGATTGGGAGTGTAAGTCTGCTTCTTGAAATTTAACAAATATGAAGAGATCACAAAAGCAACAAATATCAGTTTGTCCGAGATGCGGCGGAATTTTTTTATGCAACCCTGCCGGTGTTTGTTGGTGCAGTAAAGCAACAGTTAAATTAGAAACGCTCAATTATTTAAAAGTACAATACTCCTCCTGCCTTTGCCCCGATTGCCTAAATGATGTTGATAAAAAACAGACTAATAGAGAAGAAACCATAATTAGTTAATCCTAACAACTCACTTTCCACGAAGGAGTATAAGCCATAAGTGTAAGTTTAAAAGCCAAAGCGGGTGTGGAGTAAGCCGGAAAATTAATAACAAAGTCAAAGTATGGCTTAAAGCCATGCTATGCCTGAAAACTATCTTAATCAGGTTAAGCGATAGGATTTCCTCATTTGGTAAAGGTAACGGGGGTAACGTTACTATCGCTGAAATTGGCTACAAACAACCTTTTTGCTTTTAAAACAACAATCACCAAGCGCAAATCCGACTTTTTTTTTGAACTTGCCTAAGATATTTGGATGTTTTTTTACGAAAAATATCATTCGTTTTAAAACATTTTACTATATTTGGCATCAATATTTTAATACAAAAATCTAAGCGGAGGCGCTTATGAAACACGCTAATTACTTTTTAAACCGGCTTTTTGCAGAATGTTGTTTCTTCTTTAAGCGAATATTTCTTCTTTTTACCCGGCTTACCTACAACAGCATCTCCGGGGATTACGATCTTGATTCCGAAATGATGATTGGACTCTGCCCTGTGTCAAATACCGCTCAGGTGCAAAATGTTTTACATAAAATACTTAACTACAAGCCTATTACCCTGGCATGGGAAAACAATATGCTGAATGTATCGGGCAATAACAAGTTCGGTAAATTGTCATTTATTAATAACCTTTTACGAACCATTCCCTTTTTTACAGGGAATGGTTCGCTTATTTTCTTAATCTTATTTTCTTAATTATGAAAAACATTCTATCTGCATTATTGATTTTATTCGCTATTAATGCATACACACAGATACCTGAGATAGTTTGGCAAAAGTGTTATGGTTCACCGGAGTCAGACGGGAGTTATGGGATTATTTCCAAAGGTGATGGATTACTAATTGCCATACATTTGTTAGATTCTATCCCTGGAGCAACCAATTACCATGGCAAAGGTGATATATGGATAATAAATACTGATAGCACGGGAAATATTATCTGGGAAAAATGTTTTGGAGGAAGTAGAGGTGATGTGCCTTGGAAATTGATAAAAAAATCTGAAGATGAATTCTTTATTTTTGGAGTTACAGCTTCAACTGATGGCGATGTACAATCTGGAAACAATGGCTATTTTGATTTGTGGGTTGTAAAAATCAATGATCAGGGCGATATACACTGGGAGAAAACATACGGATGCACCGGGCACGACTATCCAAGGGATATGATTTTAACCCCCGATGGCGGCTTTGTTATGATTGACCGTATTGGCATCGGAGGCGGCGATGTTACCCACTTTTATGGCGTAGGCGATTGCTGGATGGTAAAATGCGACTCCTTAGGCAACATTGAATGGGAGAAAACCCTTGGCAACGATGGTTTGGATAACTGCGTTTCGTTGACGATCAACAGTTCGGGCAACATAATGATGATAGGCGGGGCCCAAAAGCATGGCGGCTTAGTGGAATGTTACCCCGATGGGGGATATTCGGATGTATGGATTGTTGAATTAGATATGCAG
>JAAYWF010000039.1 GCA_012516825.1 Lentimicrobium sp.
CAGCGCCAGGTATAGCAAAGCTTCCAACATAAGTACCATCATAATCATAGCGATAAAAATCAGTACCATTCCATTTTGAAGTATAAATGTAATTAGCATCTGCTTCAATACCTGCTTCGCCGCCACCAACACCTACAGGATATTCAAACTGAAGATCGAATTCTTCTAAAATATTATCCATGAATCCGCCACGACTTGGTGAAATGTTGCGTTCTGAGAAAGGATCTCCCTCTAATGCAGCGCGTTGTGCGTATTGCTCAGCCACCCACTCAGGATCAAGGACAACATCAGGGCCGGCTGTAGAAGCACGCTGAATATTCAGTTCCCAGGTAAGATCTTCAGATCCCAGATTGGTAACGGTAAGATACTTAGAGGTAACCATATTGTTTGTTGCATGGTTTTCAATCAATTCAGTAGGATCAATACTCCATACAGGGCCGTTTACCGAATCAGCATCAAGTGGGGCAGGCAGGTTAGGAGCGCCCTCATCATTTAGAATAAATGCTTGTGGCATAATAATATCTTGCATCTGATTCCCGTCCACCTCATTATCAATAAGATACTCAGGAGTAGAAGAATTAAGAGTAACATCAAAATTGGATTCTCTCTTAAGCGAAATTCCGGAACTTATCAAGGAGTCGTTATAACTTTGAATTTGGGCAATCGCCGCAAAAAGCGACAATACTAAAGCAATAAGTATTACAAAACTAAATTGCTTTTTATTAGATAAAAATAATCTCATTGTTCTATTTTTTTTAATTAATAACAAAAGTTTACGATTCAAGATTTTTATTTTTTTAATGTTTTGGGAGGGTAAAAGTAAAGAAAATTTTCTTATGGTTTTATAAATAAGTCAAAATTTATTGTAATAAAAGTTTTTTTTAACCGCTAAGGGCTAAAAATAACCTACCCGCCTATTTTTGAACAATTTCGCAACTTATGGCATAAAATTCTTTTACCCCGCGCCAATAGCGCAATGTAGTGAACAATGAACGATCAAAAAGACATCTTCAAAGTGTGAATTGATTGAATCCAAAGAAAATCAGTTGATTATAGATTTTTTACCAAGCTCTATTTGAATATTCGTGCTTGGTTGCTGAACAAGGTTAAACTATTAGTAGCTAAAATTACTTTTCGTAATTAACACAAATATTTACTCCTGAAAATAGACCCTCTTCACCCGTTTCGAAATTGATGACATCACTTCGTACGGTATTGTATCCATCGCTTTAGCTAACTGATTCAGCATTTTACTGCTATTAAAAATTATAACTTCTTCTCCCTCTTTTACATCTAATCCGGTAACATCTATCATACACATATCCATACACACATTGCCGACTATCGGCACGAGGGTATGTTTTACCATAAGCTGCCCACGCCCATTGCTAAGCCGCCGGCTTAAACCATCGGCATACCCAACAGGGACAACTGCAACAACCATATCCTCCTTAGCAACCCCTACCCTATTATATCCTACCGTTTCACCTTTATGAACAAATTTTATCTGCGAGATGATTGACCTTAAAACAACAACATTTTCCAAATATGCTTGCTCCCGCTCAAACGGAGAAATACCATAAAGGCCGATGCCAAGCCTTACCATTTCAAATTGAGCATCAGGAAAAGTAGTTATTCCTGCCGTATTAAGTACATGCCTCAAAACAGGATAACCAATTGAATTGATAATCGAGTCGGATTTGTTTTCAAATAACTTGATCTGATGACGTGTAAAATCAGCATGTTCAGGCATATCGGTTGAAGCCAGGTGAGTGAATATAGATTGTACATACAGCCGTTTATTAGCCACAATTCTTTTTATTAACTCAGCTACATCTTCTTCACAAAATCCCAATCTGTGCATACCTGTATCCAACTTGATATGGATCTTAACAGGTTTACTCTTTGAAATGATGTTGCGCCGTATGGCGCTTTCGAGGATATTGAGAATGCGGATACTGTATATTTCGGGCTCCAAATTATAACTTATTATGCTATCCATACTCTCTTCATCAGGATTCATCACCATTATAGGTAATGTTATTCCAAATTTACGAAGCTCCACCCCTTCGTCGGCGTAAGCTACCGCCATAAAATCAACTTTGTGAAATTGAAGTGCATTTGCAACTTCGAAACTCCCAAGCCCATACGAGCCTGCTTTAACCATAGCCATTATCTTTGTTGTTGGCTTGATCAATGAACGGTAATAATTCAAATTGTGAATGAGGGCGTTGAGGTTTATCTCAAGCACTGTTTCATGAGCTTTTTGTTGAAGCGCCTGACCTATTTTTTCAAATTCGAACACCCTGGCGCCTTTCAGCAAAATCCCTTCATCATGAAAAAAAATAGAAGAAAAGGTTTTAAGAAAATCATCCGTTGACAAAAAGAATTCCGATTGCATTTCAAATTGCTCCGACTGCCGGCTTATGGTCGGACCAATGCCTATCAACCGCTTGATCTGTTTCTGTTTCAACATCTCTGCAATTTTCCGGTAAAGAAAAAACTCACTTTGGCCACTTTGCAACATATCCGACAAAATCACGGTTTTATCCTTATGATTTGTATGTTGATTTAAAAAGTCGAGCGCAATACCCAATGAAAGCAAGTCGGAGTTATAGCTGTCATTTATTATTGTACAATCGTTTATGCCTTCAATCAACTCCAATCGCATTGCTATCGGAGTAAGGCTAAGCATCTTTTCAGCTATAACATCCTGATCAACCTCAAGCAACAAGAGTGTAGCCCAACAATGAGTTGCATTTTCCACCGAAGCATTATCAATGAAAGGAATAATAATTGAAATGTTTTTATTCCTAAAAACAGCATCTATCTTTGTTTTACCCTTGTCGCATATTTTAACATCGGTTATTTGTAAATCATTACTTCCTTCCCACCCCCAGGTTAAAAATTTGATATTTTTAAATAAATCAGAAGTGATGACCACCTCGTGTAACTCCTTATGGTCAGTGCAGTAAATCAAAGTTTCCGCCTCTTTAAACAGCGAAAGTTTTTCGGTGATTTTCTGGCGTTTATCAATAAAGTTAGCGCTATGTGCCTCTCCGATATTTGTAAAAATTCCAATCGTAGGCTTGATAATTTGTTGTAATCTTTGCATCTCCATCGGTTCGGAAATGCCGGCTTCGAATATTGCCAACTCATACTCCGGTTCCAACTGCCAAACAGATAATGGCACACCGATTTGAGAGTTATAACTTTTCGGGCTACGGATAACTCTTTTATCTGTAGATAATAACTGGTACAGCCACTCCTTTATAACGGTCTTGCCATTGCTTCCCGTTATTCCTATTACAGGTATATTAAATTTTTCACGATGAGCTGCTGCAATTTCCTGAAGCGCCTGCAAAGAACTTTTTACTAATACAAACACAGCCTTCGGGAAAGGTTTAATGTCAAATTCCGGATTGGAAATGATGAAACACCGCACGCCTTTTTCATAAAGCTCTCCGATGAAGCGGTGTCCGTCGTTGCGGCGGGTCGAAATTGCAAAAAAAGCAGTCCCCTCACCCCTAAATAAGGAGCGGCTGTCAACGAGTATTTCATTAACAGATAACCCTGATAGTTGATCGTTGAGCAGTTTGCCTTTTACAATAGTAGCAATTTCAAAAACGGTGAATCTTTCCAGTAGCATTAAATGATCAGTTTGAATAGAAAATTTTGTTCCTTATTGATAATACGATATAAACGCCTATTCAAGCTGGATATCTTCATCAACTTCGTCCACAAGTTCTGTTTTTTGAAGCGGATTTGCGGTTATTTCGCTATATTGCAGCCGGTTGCGTACAATATCCACAGCAAGATATACTGCTGCACGCATCGAATTTTCATCAGCAATATTTTTTCCTGCAATATCATATGCCGTTCCATGTGATGGCGAGGTACGCACTATTGGTAATCCAGCAGTATAATTCACTCCATCAGCAAAAGCCAATGTTTTGAAAGGGAGCATGCATTGATCATGATACATTGTCAAAATTCCATCAAATGACCGGTAGTTGGTCGTTCCAAAAAAGCCGTCGGCCGGATATGGGCCAAAAACCAAAATTTTACTTTCAAACGCCTCCTTAATTGCCGGAATAATAATCTCTTGCTCTTCAGTTCCAATCAGTCCGTTATCGCCTGCATGAGGATTAAGACTGAGTACAGCAATTTGCGGCTTCCTGATACCAAAGTCCTGAAGCAGAGATTGATTTAAAACATTAATCTTATCTAAGATTAGCTCTTTAGTAAGAGTTTGTGCAACATCTTTCAGAGGTATATGCCCTGTTACAACTCCAATTCTTAATTGTCCACTAATCATCATCATCAGGTAATTGGACAAATTATACCGACTTGCAAAAAACTCGGTGTGTCCGGGAAAGTTAAATTCTTTCGATTGGATATTTTTTTTGTTGATAGGCGCTGTTACCAAAGCATCTATTTCTTTTTTATCAATAGATTCAACGGCTGATTTCAATGAACAATAAGCCATTTCACCGCCAATTTTTGTCATCGCTCCGAGGTCAAGTTTCACCTCCCGTTCAGTAATATTGTAAATATTTGCCCGTCGGGGGTTTGCGGCATCAACACGCTTTATCAGGTTAAAACTAAAATCTTTTACTGTCAACGTTTTGCGATGATAAGAGGCTACTTTAGAATGGCCAAAAACTATCGGAACAATCATTTCATTTATCCGATCGTCTGCTAATGTTTTAATGATGATTTCGTAGCCAATCCCATTTACATCACCATGAGTAAAACCAATGCGTACAGGTGGCAACTCAGGCAGTTTAACTTGTGTATCTTCCATTGATTCAGAATTTTTACAAAGATAGGTGAAATCATCAATAACGATAAAAATAGCAGCAATCTAATTAAAACATCATCATAAAAAACTCTCGATAGAAAATCTTGGAACGAAAAATTCCCAGGGAGTTTGGATAGCGTAAAAACGAAAATGGAGTTTTGTGTCTCTTCGCAAAACAGACCTCACAAAACCATTGGCGGCGCCTCACAAGCGCCCAACTGCTGTGCTTCGACTTCGCCCAGCAACCATGTTACTTTCGATGGTTGCTGAACTTGTCGCAGTACGGTCTCAGTTACGTACTTCAAATACGCCCCTTTGCACTCAATCTCAGCGCCTTGCATTTAGATACCTATAAGACGCCTTGCAGTTTTTAGTTAAATATTTGTTTTGAGACAGCCTCTGCAAATCCCAACATGAAAAGCTTATCCTACAAATGATTAAAAGAAAAACTATTTCCTAATGATGTTATTATTGAATTAGTCGTTCTGGAAATTATTGTTTTTCCGCCGTTTCTTTTTTGAAGTTTTACCGGCTTTTATATCAAATCTGTGTATATCCCCTTCATCGAGCTGAGTCGCTGCCTCTTCAACTTTTGCTTCTTGTTGTAAGGCATGGTCCTCTAAGGATTTTGGATAGACTCCTTTAAGATTTTGCTCTAAAATCTGTTTTACATTTTCTATAGTTAAAGCAAGCATTTTCGACTGATCATCAAGATACGAATACCACATTATTTTTCTAAAAACATCCGATTTTTGATGAATAGCCTCTCCTTTTTCGGTTTTTAGTTTTATTGAGTTATCTGGGAATTCCTTCAAAGCATCAAGATAAACATCATTTTCAAAATTTAAACAGCATTTTAGTTTTCCGCACTGTCCTGCCAACTTTTGTGGATTCATTGGCAATAACTGCGTACGTGCTTTACTTGTCGAAACCGATGTAAAATCGGAGAGCCATGATGAGCAACAGAGCTCTCTTCCGCAAGAACCTATACCACCTAACCTTGCAGCTTCCTGTCGTACCCCGATCTGACGCATTTCAATACGAACCTTAAAATGGTCTGCTAGCACTTTTATCAACTGTCTGAAATCCACCCTCTCGTCGGCAGTATAATAAAAGACAGCTTTTGTCTCATCTCCCTGATACTCAACATCATTTATCTTCATATCTAAATTTAAATCCCACGCCATCTTTCTCGATTTCAATGTAGCTTCGTTTTCAAGATCAACAGTGTTAACCCATTTTTCAATATCGGCTAAACGCGCTTTACGGTAAATCCTTTTTACTTGCGGAGAATACGGATCAACGCCTTTTTTTAGCATCTGAAGTTTAACGATTTCTCCTGTGAGTGACACTATGCCAATATCATGACCTGGCGTCGCTTCCACTGCCACAATATCGCCTGTTGTGAATTTCATATCGCCATGAATACGAAAAAAATCTTTCCGACAATTTTTAAATCTTACTTCAACACAATTAAAAAGAGAATGGTCTTCGGGCAATTGTACATTTTGCAGCCAGTCATGAGCGTTTAACTTACAACATCTGCCTACAAAAATATTTTTATTATCCTGATATAATTGAGGAGCCTGAGAACACCCACGAGTCAAGAATTTTTTATCTATATCGTTATCGGATTTTATATTTTGATTTTCCATTTAATTACTATTGCCAAGAGTTAATATTTATAACTTGTTGAAACTTTACAAAGTTACATGAAATCATTTTATCGTTGCCAATTTGAAAAGTCATCGGTCAAAAATCTATCGAACACACCTTTTAATGAGTAATATTATTTCATTTTAAGCAACTTGACAATCGTTAGCGAAAGGTCGAAAAAAACAAGAGCCGAGTGTACGTTACGTTCAATATGGTTTATGGCTTTATTAAATTCATTAGTAAACATTACGATATTCAGATGATTTACAAATGGTGAGAAATTTTCATAAAACACTCGCTCCTCCTCTGCTATTCTGATATAAGCATATTTGGTATAGTTGAGCGCCAGACTGTTCCTAATAGCTACAAGGCTAAACTGCAAAAAACTTTTATTGCTTTCGCGACCTTCTCTGGCTACCTTTTCGCTAAAATCTAACAATCCCTGTGCATCGAAAGTCCAGCACATTCGCATCCAATCTTTAAAACGATCAAAATTGGCTTTCCTATCTTCGCTCTGATCCAAAAGACTTACTGCTTCGGTAAAACTACCATTAGCTTGCTGTGCAACTTGGTTTGCTATGGGATCGTCAACATTAAAACGTTTTTTAATAGCTTCGGTAATGGCATCATCATCAATTCGGGGGATTTTAACAGGTAAAAGTCTTGACATAATAGTGTTAATAATCTGCTCGGTATGCTCGGCAATCAGCAAAAAGAGTGTTTTATCGGGTGGCTCCTCAAGAATTTTAAGCAACTTGGGAGCAGCTACATAATAGAGTTTTTCCACCATCCAAATAATCATCACTTTGTAATCCGATTCATAACTGGTGTAGTTAAGCGTTTGAATTATCTGGTTACATTCACTTACATTGATAACCGCCTGCTTACGCTCAATTTCAATCTTTTGGTACCAGTCGTTAAGTGTTATATAACCATCGTTTTGCAATAGTAGTTCGCGCCATTCTGTTAAGAAATTACTACTTATAGGTTTTTTCGATTCGTCGCCACCAGCAATCGGAAAGACAAAATGAAGATCAGGATGTATGAGCTTGTTGTACTTATTACACGATGGGCATGTGCCACAAGAATCGCCATTTATAAATTTATTCTCGTCCTTGCAGTTTATAAACTGAGCATAGGCAATAGCCAGTGGCAGCTTACCTACCCCTTCGCCTCCGTAAAAGAGCTGTGCATGCGCAACCCTGTTATTCTTTACAGTTTCCCGAAGTTTCTTTTTCAAATGATCCTGTCCTATTATTTTATTAAATTGCATATCCCATTAAGGTCAAATTGCACAAAAGTAACTGAAAAAAAATCGGATAAGCTGGTTTAACTAAATTTGCAAAAAAAATGCTATTAATACGATGTTGCTAAAAATTCATCCTGTAACACCCAGCCCGCGGCAAATCGGTAAAGTTGTTGAATGTCTTTACGATGGCGGAATAATAATTTACCCAACCGATACTGTTTACGGCTTGGGTTGCGATATCTTCAAGTCGAAAGCTATTGAGCGCATTGCCCGCATCAAAGGATTGAAACCTGAAAAGGCAAACTTTTCTTTTATTTGCCACGACATGAGCCAAATAACCGACTTTACAAGGCCAATTAGCAATAATCTGTTTAAATTGATAAAACGAGTGCTGCCTGGGCCATACACCTTCATCTTTGATGCAAACAACACTGTTCCGAAATATATTCAATCGCGCAAAAAAACAGTAGGTATTCGTATCCCTAATCATAATATACCTCTCGAAATAGTGCGTCAGCTTGGGCATCCTATTATGACTACCTCCATACACGATGAAGACGAATTGATTGAATACACAACCGACCCTGAGCTTATATACGAAAAATACAAAGACTTGGTAGATATTGTTATTGATGCGGGGTTTGGAGGTAACGTACCTTCAACAGTAATTGACTGTACTGGCGATGAGATAGAAGTTGTTCGTGAGGGCTTAGGTCCTTTGACAATTTTTTAGCCTACTGAACCCACATAATATCAATGACATAAAACAAAGAAATTCAAAAAAGATTAAAACTGAGTTTGTCAATTAAAAAATTGGAATTACTTTTGCACCCCGTTTTATTCGACTGATTCAGTAGCTCAGCAGGTAGAGCAACGGCCTTTTAAGCCGTGGGTCCTGGGTTCGAATCCCAGCTGGATCACAAGGAAAGCCTTGTAATCATTGTGGTTTATAAGGCTTTTTTTACTCTGATACGTCATCCTCTATTCTTTTAAAAGACTGATTTTTGTAGTGTAAATAGTCGAGCCATCATTTACTATAACCATGTAAAAACCTGATGGTAATCTGCTTAAATCAATTGAAACATAATCCCAAACAGACTGATAAAAAGTTTTTGAAATAATTACTGAACCGACTAAATCAATTATCTGGACAATGATGCAGTCAGTATCTTTTGTTCTGATAAAAAGCTCGCCTTTTGAAGGATTAGGATAAACGTCGGCATACGAAATTTTCAACTTATTAATCCCGGCGCATACATCAACTGTCAATATCTGTTCATCCGTTCCGGTGCATCCATTTTCATCTTCAAAGGTATAGGTTATTATATGTTCGCCAACACCGGCGGCCTGCGGATCAAATACTCCATGCTGCACGCCGTTTCCTGAATAACTACCTCCTAAAGGATATCCACCTATAAGCCGGAAAGGCGGATCATACTCACAAACAGTATCAATTGGTTGTAGTGTTACCACGGGATTAGCATAAATTTCCACAAAGTCTGTTTCGATAGTCGTATCTGTAAACAATGTATTGGATACTGTTAGCGTAACATCCCATAAGCCAGGCTCAGGGTAAAAAATCAAAGGATTCATTTCGTTTGATGTAGGCGGTACACCTCCTTCAAACTGCCAGTCCCAGTTTGTAATGTTTCCATAGGACTCATTATTAAACTGAATATAGCTACCCTGACAAACCTGATTCACTTCAGCGCTAAAATCGGCTATTAATCCCATATTACAAAACTGAATGTAACTGTCTATACATTCCATTTCTGGTGGGAAACAAATATCAAAATGCATTTTATAATCCGGACAAATGACCAAATAAGTAGGGGTTCCATAATAAATCTGTCCATCAATCAAAACGTCAATAGCCTCCCCGGCATTTCCTTCGCTGCCTGCACACGGGTGGCTAACTCCATATTGCGTTTTAAACTCCTCAATCACGAAATTACTGTCGTAACGCGAAAGACCCCAAACGTTCAAATTTCCCATTCCGGAGCCATACCTGATGTACACTTCTTCAATTAATGGAGCATACACCGTGCACGACATTCAGGTAGCCTGAAAAATATCAATAAAAATTGTGTTGCCCTTATCCAACTCATCGTAAAGCGTCCAATTGTAGCCATCCGAATCGGTTATTGTAAAGTTTCCAACAACTTTTAATTCCGTCAAACCATCAGTGGATGTAACCTCAAAAGTCCTGTCCTGAGCAGATACAGATAACATAAACATCAGAAGAGCAATAGCAAAAAATAGTTTTTTAACCATAGCTTGTAAATTGTCAATTAATTTAAAACTTAACAGATTATTAACCAGTACCCTAATTTTGATTTATTAATATTCATTTAGCCTATCTTTGACGTCTAAAATACTGATACTGTAACAGGTTTTAACATGAAAAATATTAATTTGTTCACACTCATTTTATTATCCGTTATAATCTCTTGTACTTCATCGCACAACAATACAAAAATCAAATTTATAGGCGAAACTCAGGGTACTTACTATGCAATAACCTATTTTGCTTCGGATACTTTAATAGCTCAAGTTCAGGTTGACTCGCTTCTCGCTGATTTCGACATGATAGCCTCTATTTGGGAGCCTAATTCGCTTGTTTCCAAAATTAATAGAAATGAAACCGATGAAGCAAACAATCTCCATTTTGAAGAGATGTTTAATATTTCACAAAAGATCTCTGCCGAGACTGAAGGTTCCTTTGATATTACTGTTGGGCCGTTGGTTAATGCATGGGGATTTGGATTTAAAAACAAACAAGATCTTACTAAAGAAATGGTTGATAGTATTATGCAGTTTGTTGGTTATCGAAATGTGAGGTTAGAAAATGGAAAAATCATAAAAGATCATCCAAATATTCAGATTGACCTAAACGCGATTGCTCCGGGATATGCAGTAGATATTTTAGGAAAATATTTTGAATCCAAAGGCATAAAAGTTTATCTGATTGACATAGGTGGAGAAATTATAACTAAAGGTTTAAAACCCAATGGTGAAAAATGGATTGTCGGCATCGAAAAGCCGAGCGAAGAGGCAACAAGCGGGAGAATATTGAAGGCGAAAGTTAAAGTAGCGGATATCGGACTGACAACGTCAGGAAACTATCGAAAATTTTATATTAAAGATGGCGTAAAGTACTCTCACACCATTAACCCTCATACAGGATACCCTGTAACTCATTGCTTGCTTTCGGCAACGGTTTTTGCTAGTAATGCTGCTTTTGCTGATGGGTATGCAACAGCTTTTATGGTCATGGGATTAGAAAAGACAAAACTCTTTTTAGAAAAAAATAAGAATCTCGGAGCTTATCTGATTTATACTGATGAAGCAGGGAACTTAAGAACTTTTACCACACCCGATGTGGAAAAGATGCTTAATGAGCTTTGATCTCCTCAAACTCAATATCTTCATACCGCTTTTTATTGTTACAGCGCTCGTCATCCATTTTGCCGCAAGTGCATGCAATCCGCTTTCCAGTGGTAGGATCAACGCTACCACAGGACTTTTGGAACTCGCCGCCTTTTTTAAGCAACATCTTAATAGCAATGCCAATGAAGGACAGCCCCACAAAGACAATTGAAATGAGGAATACTTTTAACATGACTTTTCTGTATTACGCAATTCTTTAACAAAAGAAAAAAGCTAAGTTTAATCGAATTTTTCAAATAAAACAGACGCTTTAAGCGCTTTGCGTCTAAACTCGGAACAAATCACTGCTGTAGCTACTGATGCATTTAACGACTCGGCAGCAGAGGAAAACGATGGGATAGTTATAAGAAAGTCAACCTTTTCTTTTACTTCAGCAGAGATTCCATGCGATTCGCTCCCTATCACAATTACAGCTTTTTCAGGCAGCTCCTTAGCATAAATGTTAACACCGTCAAGTGTGGCTCCATAAATGGGTATAACCGAACAGTATTTTTGAAAAATTTCCGGTAAAAACCCATAAAACACATTTACTCTAAACAATGAGCCCATTGTTGCTTGTACCACTTTCGGGTTAAAAAGTTCAACCGAATCCGATGAACATATTACGGTTTTAATACCATACCAATCAGCAATCCTTATTATAGTTCCAAGGTTTCCCGGATCAGC
The DNA here is from genome assembly GCA_012516825.1 of Lentimicrobium sp. GTDB lineage: Bacteria > Bacteroidota > Bacteroidia > Bacteroidales > 4484-276 > RZYY01. Next base: position 11,826 of record JAAYWF010000039.1, read on the forward strand.
AATACCATCGAGCATAAGCACAAGATTGTTAAAGGCCTCCAGGTTTAACGAAGGTTCTGGGATCCTGACCAAAGCCAAAACATCATTTGGTGTTTTCAAAGCGCTAATGCGCTTTAGTTCGGCACTCGATATCTTTATTACTTCAAACTTATCTTTAAAAAATTCACCCCTGTTTTTAACAAACCATTTTTCAGTAGCATAAATAGCTTCAATCCCATAATCTGACCTCAAAAGTTCTGCAACCATTTTATTGCCCTCAACAAGAAAAAGATTGGCCGATTTTCGAAACTTTTGTAAATGTAGCGATCTGATTAATTTTATTTGTGCTGCCGATAACATCTTTTTTATTTGATAACAACAGCAAAAGTAATCTATCTAAAAGAAGTCTTTCAAAAATAAATTAATATTGGCTGAACACTAACGGAAAGAATATGTTTCTTAAATAAAATCAGTTTATAACTAAACACTTTAAACAATGGCAAAAATCACATTAAAAGGTAATCCTATTAATACTGTGGGTAATCTTCCGGTCGTCGGATCAATTGCGCCGGATTTTAAACTTGTTAAATCCGACTTAAGTATATTATCTCTTGAGGATTTAAAGGGTAAGCGTGTGGTATTAAATATTTTCCCCAGCTTAGATACCGATGTTTGCGCAACATCAGTACGTCGCTTTAACGCTGAGGCTTCAAAACTCGATAACACCGTTGTAGTGTGTATCTCCAAAGATCTTCCATTTGCTCATTCACGTTTTTGCGCCACCGAAGGACTAAACAATGTTGTTACAGCATCTGATTTTAGGGATGGAACGTTTGGCATTAGTTATGGTGTTACCATAGCTGATAGCCCGCTTGAAGGTTTGCATTCGCGCGCAGTGGTTGTGCTCGATATTAATGGTAAAGTGAAATATACTGAGCAGGTTCCAGAAATTGCTCAGGAGCCTGATTATCAAGCAGCGCTTGCAGCGCTATAAATTTTGAATATTACCATTTTCTAGTGCTGAATTATTAAGAAAATGGCCAAAGCAGAATAAAAAAATGCCGCTCGGATCGTTTCCAGCGGCGTTTTTTATAGTGATGGTTTAATATCTATTCAGCGTAAACTTCAAATTTAAGTTCGGCTTTTATATCACGATAAAGGTGAACCTTGGCAATGTAATTACCAAGTTCTTTGATATTTTCACCATCAACGTCCACTTTTTTCCGGTCAATATCAAATCCTTTTTCTTTGAGCGCCTCTGCAATTTGTATTGCATTTACCGAACCAAATATTTTGCCTGATGTACCAGCTTTTGCTCCAATCCTTAGTTCTATCTTTTCGATTAATTTTTGGGTTGTCTCAGCATCTTTACGCAGTTTTTGTTCTTTAAAATGTTTTTGTCTTTGTACTTCAGCTAAGATTTTCTTGTTTGTATCGGTAGCCAAAATGGCCATTCCCTTAGGGATGAGATAGTTTCTGGCATATCCATTTTTTACTTTCACAATCTCGTTTTCGTAACCGAGGTTTTCGATGTCTTGTTTTAAAATTACTTCCATGATTTCCTCCTCCTATTTTAGTAAGTCAGCAACGTAAGGTAACAAAGCGAGGTGCCTGGCACGTTTTATTGCTTGTGCAACCTTCTTCTGATATTTTGTAGATGTTCCTGTAATGCGGCGAGGTAAAATCTTACCCTGCTCATTTACAAACTTCAATAAGAAGTTTTCATCTTTATAATCAATGTATTTGATCCCTAATTTTTTAAAGCGGCAATATTTTTTCTTTTTTACA
>JAAYWF010000040.1 GCA_012516825.1 Lentimicrobium sp.
AAAAAAGAATAATGGAAAGAATATTTTTGAAAAATAAATCTTGTAATGCTCTCCAAACTTAAAACTGCGATAGCTGTTGTAGGCAATTCACGGGGTGAATCTTTCTGTTCACCCCACACCTACTTTTGCTTTTAAACTTACACTGATGACTTATATTCCCTCACAGAAGGTGATTTGCTAAGGATTGACTATAATAGGTTACATTCGCTGCATTTTACTATTTCAAAGGTGATATCTTCGAGAAATTCGATGTCTGCATTACCTTGATATGCCACATTCATATATTCTTTTATAAGTTCCTTATTAAAACTGCGATTAAAAATTATTTTCGATGAAGCTAAATTGCAAATAGGACATTTGTCCCTTGAAATAATACCTTTTTTCATAGTTATTTCAATAGTTTCCATTAACGGTTTCGGGCTTTGCATTCGGCCGGGTTTCGGAGCACAAATCTGTCAACCAGCACTGAACTTGAATAGAAGCACAAAACTCCAAGTTTGAACTTCACCCTGCCTGACGCAAAACCCGTGTTATAAGCCGTTTTTCTATTTGTCATTCGTGTCAATTAGTTCAAAAATTAATTCCGTCAAAGTCTTTACGTCACTTTCAATTGTGCCTTTCATATATTGTTCGTAAACACTTTTATTGTCTGGCGGGTTAAGATTTAGTGTCAAACCTTTTTCTAATGCCAACAGTCTTAAAAACTCTCTTTGTGTTCGTCCGTTTCCTTCTCTAAATGGGTGTAAATAGTTGAGGTTATCTAAAATTTCTGCCAATTTCTCAGCTAATAGTCGGTTGTTGCTTTTCGGAATTTTCTTGAACTCAGCAATTAACTGGTCAATGTATCTGAAAGCGTTGTCAAAGTGTGAGGTAGGGAAGAACTGTTTGCCGTCTTTGCTAATTTCAACTGCACGCTTTTTTCCTGCCCAAACATAAATGTCTTGAAATAAATGCCTATGAATTTCAAAAAGGCTATCAATACCTTTTATTTTTATTGGGCTTTCGCAAAGTTCTTGAAGTCGTTTTGCTACGGCACCACTCTCAACAAAAAGCAATACATCTGGGTCTGTAATGTCTTGTAAGTTCCTTAAAACTCCTGTCTTCGGGTCTGTGTATGTGAAGTCAGGGTCTATGTATTTGTAGGAATTAGACATAGGCTTTTTGTTTGGCAAACGCCACAAGTTCTGTTAGAGATATTTTCCCTGTCACATAGTCCCTTATAATTTCAATACCTTTAGGGGTTGGTTTAAATCCTTCAAACATATTACTCCCTAAGGCGTTTGCAGTACTTTCTAGGGTTTTCAAGTCCGAAAACTTAACTCCCATTATTGTCAGATTGCTTCTGTCTATTTCTATCGTGTTGAACATATTTTTCAGTCTTAAATATTTGCCAAACTTACAAAATATTTAGGTCAAATCGTCTGTTTCTGTCGCTTTAAAATGGCTTATAACGTATAATTTACGTAACAAAGTTACAAAATTCGAGCAAAAAGCAAAAAAAGAATAATGGAAAGAATATTTTTGAAAAATAAATCTTGTAATGCTCTCCAAACTTAAAACTGCAGTGGATGTTGCAAGCAATTCACGAGGCGAATCTTTCTGTTCACCCCACACCTACTTTTACTCTTAAACTTACACTGATGACTTATATTCCCTCACAGAAGGTGATTTGTTAAGGATTGACTCAATAGCGTGGTTTGTCATTTACTTAATCACCACCTTCTCCGTTATCACCCGTTCGATAGTAAATATCTTTATAAAATAGACTCCTGGCCGAAATCCTTTTACTGATATTTCCGTTGAAATTCCATCCACACTTTCCTCATACATCGCTTGGCCTGAGTAATTGATCATTTGAATTTTGCTGATAGCTGTCGGGTAATGAACATAGATCATTTCTGATGCCGGATTGGGCCAGATGATATTAGGTTCTGACAGTTCATTGACTGCGTTTTCTATAATTCCATAACCGGATACAGGAATCTCGAGATAACCGGATACGGGGTCGTTACTTTGAACAGCGATGGTGCCGGTGTACCACTGCTCCAATGTAGGAGCAAAAGTGATGGCTACGGTGGCAGTATCACCTGGTTCAATGGTCAGTTGATTGACATTAGCCGTAAATACGTTGTTGCTGGAATTTAAATTTGTTACTTCCAATACGGCATTGCCCTGATTTACAATGAAAAGAGCAGCCTCGCTCGTGTAATTAACCACCGTGGTATCAAAAACAATTTCTGAAGGATTTATGTGAATCACGGCTATTTGTTGTTTCAGGTAGGCTCTTACGGTAGCTTTTCCATCCTGTAATAAATCTGAATAACCCACATAAGGCGTTTCACCCATTACGTCAAGTACCGGGTAATTTCCGCCGGTTCCGGTAAATCCTCGCGGGCCTATAAACGTCCAGTCATTTCCGTCATAGTTTAGCGCTGAAATATTACCATTATAACTGATATCCGAAAATGCCAAAATTATATTACCATTTACATCCGCTCTCATTTTACAGTGCTCTGTGGCACCTCCGACTAAGTTGCTGCCGGTGTTGATCCAGGAAGTTCCGGTAAACTTAAATGTTTCCAACAATTTGGTGGCGCTTCCGGCTGGGTAGGCTACATAAATATACCCGTTATCATCTATATCGAAAGTTGGATAATAATACACGTTGGCTTCACCAACCGGACCATCACCCACAATAATCCAGTTGCTGCCGTCGTATTTTGACACATAGGCCGGGGTACCACTGTAATCAAAAGCGCCCCACAGGACATAAACAATGTCGTTCTCATCAATTCTCAGCACATTCCAGACACCTGCCAGGCCAACGGTTGAATAAGCTGTGCCACCCAACACTGACCAGTTTATGCCGTCATAAATATAGGCTAATCCTTTGGAGTTGTTGTTAAAATCCTGTAAAACAATGATCGGATGATCTTCGCTGTCGAGAACCAATCCCAGCTGCACGCCTGATGTGGGCGAGCTTCCGATTTGTTCCCAGGTAATCCCGTTGTATCTTTTCACGTAAACATCATTGAAGTCATAAGAATACGCTATGTAAAGAGAGCCGTCGGAAGCAATTTCTATCTGGCCGAACCAACCCTTAAGCTGATGCAAACCGATTGATACCCAGTTACTGCCTTCTTCCTTTTTATAAACCTCCAGATAGTCGTTTTCATTTGTTATTAAATACAGGGTTCCGTCATCGGCAACCGCTAGATCATAGTTTTGCGACTGGCCTGTAGTAAATCCTGCCTCTCCGATGAGATCCCAGGAACCTGACATCTCTTCTTCGACAGTAATGATAAAATTTTGAATGGAGATATTTTCTCCGTCCGAAACGGTTAAAATGACTTCATAATCGCCAGGGCTGTCTGGAATTCCTGATAAAATTGCTTTATCATGAATATGCCCGACTGAAATTGTGGACGACAGACTTAACCATTCCGGCAACTGTGTATCTACAATAGTTAATCCCTGATTGTCAGGATCATGCACAAAAATACCATATGAATAATTAGAATTTACATATGCTTCGGTAATCGGATTGGATAGAAAAACTGGTTTAGCATTGTCGTTTCCGTTCAGGTAAGGACTTTTTATGGCGTTGTCTATCTTACCGTCGGGTTTGATGAGCCAGGCAATTACATAAACCAGGTCTTCGTCCCGGTCTTCGGGCAGTATATATGAAAAAGTATAGTCATGCGTTTCGCCGGCGCTTATGAGTTCGGGCAAGCTTTCAGGCTCTCCGGCATAACCGCCCAGTAACTGTCTTGAAACACAATTGTAGGCAATCATATTGGCTGGTATAAAAAAAGGCAGCGTCTCAAAACCGCCCATTGGCCTATAGGCGCCTCCACTGTAAGAGTTGCTCTGATTGTATTGCGGCTGCGGACCTGTTACACCGTCTTCTACAATTACTGCCCCTAAGCGGTAATCGCCTGAAACATTCTGGCTAAAAGTAGCTGATACGGTAACCGATAATTCTTTTGTAACAGTGTCAAATGTATTAACTACTGTGATACTGGCTACCGGTACCGATTGTAAGGCCTCATTTACGGATGAAAACCACTCACTGATGCCTTTTCCGGTATAGTTCCGGTCTATGTTGGCTGATGGATAAGCGGTCAATCCGGTGCCGTTCATATGCTCCGTGTTTTCCATCATATCAGATCCGTGAACCGATATAACATATACATTTTCATAGCTCTGGGATAAAGAATCCCCATAATAAATACCTCCCGGACACCACTGGCACCAAGTACCTGTACTTTCTTCAAGTACCACGTACTTTTGTAATTTCAAAACGGTATTATCTGAGGCATTAATCGGCAGGTTTTCAAAGCTTTTAAGGACTTGTTGGCCATCCTGCCGGTTATTTAATGTGGCTATAAAAGGCAACTCAGTAATACTTCGTGCGTGCCATGATTTTTGAGTGGTTTGGTGCGGATTACTGCCAGGAAAAAATGGCTGGCTAAAACCGGAAACGGTATATCCGGCTACCAGGAGAATAAGCAAGTATAAATATTTTTTCACCATAAAAGTAAATTTTTAGCAAAAGTAAAATGTTTTTAAAAGTTAGACATATTATTAAGCGTTTTCACAAAAAAAAAGAGATGCTAAAGCTCTAATGATCGTTTAATTGAAAGATTCTGGCTGATTAGAAATCTTATGTTTCTTTTTTTATTACACCACCATCCGACAAAAACATAAAATCAATTTTAACCAGAGTTAATTAATTGATCATCACTAATTGAATTTTGAATTATCAGCAAAAAACACTTACCCGAAAAGTAAGCTTTCGAAACATTAAAACCCCATAATAATCTTCCCCCGAAGGAACGGGGACACCAACTTAAATTGCGCAGCAGCGGGTGGGCATTAATTTTAATTAATCGTTTAATAAATCAATGCATTGATGGCC
>JAAYWF010000041.1 GCA_012516825.1 Lentimicrobium sp.
AGTTTGGAAAAATTTAATAATAAAGAATTATGAAAAGTTTTTATAAATATATCGCAGCAATAACCTTCTCAGTAGCTCTGTTGTTGCCATCGTATAATTTACTGGCTGGTAATCCCGACCGTTCTGGGCAAGCCGGTGCATCCGAACTGCTCATTAATCCTTGGGCTGGATCATCAGGCTGGGGCGGCGCTAATATTGCTTGTACAAGAGGCCTCGAATCAATTTATACCAATGTGGCAGGTACAGCATTTACCGAACGTACCGAATTAATATTTGCCAATACAACTTATCTAAAAGGTGCGGATATCAACATCATGACTTTTGGCTTCACACAAAGGGTGGGCGAAGCAGGTGCTTTATCCTTGGCGATCATGTCAATGGGGTTTGGCGATGTTAGTAGAACAACTATTAATAATCCCGACCCTGGAGACGCTATTATTGGAACATTTGCACCTAACCTGATGAACATTAATATTGGCTATGCTAAAATATTTTCCAATAGTATTTATGGCGGATTTACTATAAAAATTATCTCGGAATCAATGGCTGATATGAGCGCTCAGGGCGTAGCTATTGATGCCGGCATTCAATATGTTACAGGTCCTATGGAGAATATTAAATTCGGTATTGCGCTGAAAAATGTCGGACCGACTATGAAATTTTCAGGCGATGGATTAACATTTCGAGGGTTCTATAATCAATTTTCAAGAACATCACCAACGTTTGTACAACCTTCGTCAGAATATGAGTTGCCGGCGCAGCTTTCTATTGGAGGCGCATACGATTTCCTTTTTGGAGATAATAACCGGTTTACGTTGGCAGGAGCATTTATCTCTAACTCATTTACAAAAGATCAATTTAGTATAGGAGGTGAGTTCTCACTGAAAAACTACTTAGTATTGCGAGCAGGTTATTTATATGAAGATGGAATTACTAAAAAATCCGATAGAACTACAGTATATACCGGCCCAAGCGCCGGACTGTCGGTGCAGATACCGCTTAATAAAGAAAAAGGTTCCATATTTTCTGTGGATTATTCATATAGGGATACTGACCCATTCAGTGGAGTACATACTATTGGAGCTCGTTTTACCTTGTAAAAAATTAATCCTATTAGGATAATCTATTTATCCTTAGAAAAGATTTAAAGACCCTTTTTAAAGAAAGGGTCTTTTCTGTTATTATGAATTGACTAATGTGAAACTTTACATTTTATGAACGAAATAAAATACTATAACGAAGAGGGATTAAAAAGACTTGAAGATGAGCTTCAAAATCTTATTGCTGTTGAACGACCTGCTATTGCACTAATGATTGCAGAGGCCCGTGATAAAGGTGATCTTTCGGAAAATGCTGAATATCACGCAGCTAAGGAAGCCCAGGGAATGCTTGAAATGAGAATTTCAAAACTTGAGGAATTGGTTCGTAATGCCAGAATAATTGATGAATCAAAACTTGATGTTTCAAAAGTTCTTATTTTGTCAAACGTAAAGATTAAAAACATTAAAACCGGGGCTATGTTGAACTACACTATCGTACCTGAGAGTGAGGCAGATCTGAAAACAGGAAAAATATCAGTAAATTCTCCTATCGCTAAAGGCTTGCTTGGGAAAAAGGTAGGAGATAGGACCGAGATTGCTGTGCCCGCAGGAATACTTACATTGCAGATTGTTGAGATTACTCGTTGATTTACAATCATACCTTAATTGAATGTGCTAAATGAACCATCATTTAGCATTTTTTTTTAAAAAGAGTAACTTTGCTCAAATATTAAAAATATTAAAAATGAGCACCATCTTCACTAAAATTATTAATGGCGAAATTCCATGTTATAAAATTGCCGAAAATGATGATTACTTCGCTTTTCTTGATATTAACCCAATGGCAAAAGGACATACATTAGTTGTAACAAAAGCTGAGGTTGACTATATCATAAATCTTACCGAAGAACAGACGAAAGGCCTTTTTGCTTTTGTACGTCGCATTGCCTTAGCTCTGAAAAAAGTGGTTCCTTGCAAAACAGTTAGCATTTTTGTACTTGGAATTGATGTGCCGCATACCCACGTGCATCTTATACCTTTTAACAATATTGAAGATGTTAATTTCAAAAAACCTGCACTAAAACTTTCAAAAGAAGAATTTGAACATATAGCTCAGCAGATCAGCGCTAATGTAGAACTTTAAAAATGAAATGAGAAAAAATTTTGATTTCTTAGTAATAGGATCCGGAATTGCAGGTTTGAGCTTTGCCCTAAAAGTGGCTGATTTTGGTAAAGTATGTATTGTTACTAAAGCAGAAGCAAAAGAGACGGCCACCCTTTATGCTCAGGGTGGGATAGCAGCAGTAATGTACACTCCGGATACTTATGAAAAACATATCAGAGATACGATGATTGCCGGCGATGACCTCAACGATCCTAATATTGTGAGGATTACAATAACTGAATCTACTGATCGTATTAAGGATTTACTGAAATGGGGTGTTACTTTTGATAAAACTAAAAGTGGCAAGTTCGATCTTGGACGTGAGGGCGGGCATTCCGAATATCGTGTGCTTCATCATAGGGACAATACAGGAAAAGAGATTCAAAATGTTTTGCTGCACGAGGCATTAAAGCATCCCAATATCTATTTGTTGGAACATCACTTTGCCGTTGAGTTAATTACCCAGCACCATCTTGGTGAAGTTGTAACATCTTCAAGAGATGATATTGAGTGCTACGGGGCATATGTGATGAATGTGAAGACTAACGTTGTGGATACTATTCTAGCACGATTAACAATTTTGGCAACCGGTGGTATTGGTAACGTTTATGCTACTACCACAAACCCGCCGGTGGCGACAGGCGACGGGATAGCTATGGTGTATAGGGCTAAAGGAGTAATTGAAAACATGGAGTTTATCCAGTTCCATCCCACAGCATTATATAATCCAAAAGAGAAACCTAATTTTTTGATAACTGAAGCTCTACGTGGATTTGGCGCTATTCTAAAAACTGTTGAAGGCGAGTCATTTATGCAGAAGTATGACGAACGCGAATCTTTAGCCCCACGAGATATTGTGGCAAGGGCAATTGATACTGAGATGAAAATTAGTGGATCAGATTATGTTTATCTCGATTGCAGACATTTAAATAAAAATGAACTGATTAGTAATTTCCCTACAATATATGCAAAATGCTTGAGCATAGGTATTGATATCACAACATCAATGATTCCTGTTGTGCCAGCATCTCATTACATTTGCGGAGGTGTTAAAGTGGATGAATACGGGCGTAGTTCTATTAAGAATCTTTATGCTATTGGCGAATGCGCTTCTACTGGATTACATGGCGCAAATAGGTTGGCATCCAATTCTTTATTGGAGTCGCTGGTTTTTGCTCATCGAGCCGCCATGGATGCTAATGAAATTTTTATGCAAAATGAGTTCAAAGAAAATATTCCAGAATGGTCGGACGAGGGAACAGTTTTAAATGAAGAGATGATCTTGATCACACAAAGTATTAAAGACCTTCAAACGGTTATGAGTAGCTATGTTGGTATTGTGCGTTCAAATTTACGTTTAAAACGTGCATTAGATCGCCTGGAAATTTTATATAAAGAGACAGAGGATCTTTTTAAAAAATCAATTTTATCTCAGGACATTTGCGAATTGAGAAACCTGATCAGCGTAGCCTATCTTATTATTAAAATGGCAATGAAAAGAAAAGAGAGCCGTGGGCTGCATTTCTCGCTTGACTATCCTCGTATTGAAGATAAATCAGAAAATTATAATTCGGTAGTTTAGAAAAAGATGAATAAAATTCAATTCTTAAGATTACTTACTGACCCGGCAATGTTGAAGCCTGTGCATAACAGCCAGCTTAAAGAAATTGCCGACCAATATCCTTTCTATCAGTCTGCGCAAGTGATTTACTATTTATCGCTTGCTAAATCAGAAAGTGTACTTGCTAACAACCAGATAAAATTAGCTGCCGCTTATGCAATTGATAGGAAACTATTGAAAAATCATTCCGATAAAATAAAGCAGCAACTTTATTTGACAGGTCCATTAGAATCATCTTCATTTTATGAAATATCACCGACGGAAGTTTCAATAGATGAGTTTGATGAAAATGCGACATTGAAAGAGCTACAGGATGATAAATCTGCATTAACTGAACCTGCGGCGCCGCAGCCGATAACTCCCCAATCTTTAATAACGACGAAAACTAATGAAGAACTTATTGATCAGTTCATTCAAAATTCTCCAAGAATTTCACGATCGCCCGATGACTTCTTCGATCCTGATATTGCTGCTAAAAATAGCGCCATAGATAAAGAGGATATTGTAAGTGAAACTCTCGCTCAGATTTATTACAAACAGGGCAAGCTTGATAAGGCAATAAAAATTTATAAAAAATTAAGTAGCGCAATTCCAGAAAAAAGTAGTTACTTTGCAGTCCTAATAAAAAAAATAAAACAAGAACAAAATTTAAATCATTGATATCATGGTTCTTTTCATTCTTTTTACTGTATTAATATTAATTGCAGCAGTGCTGCTGATACTTGTAGTGTTGGTGCAAAATTCAAAAGGCGGTGGCCTGGCTTCCAATTTTGCCGGATCAAATCAATATCTTGGTGTAAGGAAAACAGCAGATTTTTTAGAAAAATTTACATGGACACTTGCCGTTTTAATGTTAGTTTTCGTGCTCGCCTCTTCTAAGTCAATCCCTAAATATAAAGGCGGGGCACAGGATGCTATTGAGAGCTAAATTATTGAAAATATAGAAAATTTGCCTGTTTCAGCTACGGAACCTTTTATTCCTACAACAACTGATCAACCTGCTGAAACAAACCAGCAAGCTTTGCCGGAAGGAGAGTAAAATAATCAAATACCTTTTCTATGAGTGTCAGATTGTTTTGTGACAATCTGACATTTTTTTTATTCATTTATAGTTGAATTGTCCCCGATTAGGTATAGTGAGCTGTGTAACGATTTTAAACTCTGACAAGTTTTCCGTTGTTGGCCGGAAAGTAACATGAAAAAATATCAATTTTAGCTTTGGCATAAATTGTGATTTAAGCGGCGAAATCATTCTGAAATTTTAAATATTAATTTAAACAAAGTAATTTGTATGTCGAAAGTAAGTATTAAACCATTGGCTGACAGGGTTGTTATCGAACCACTTGCAGCAGAAGAAAAAACCGCAGGAGGAATTATTATTCCTGATACTGCAAAAGAAAAACCACAGCGTGGAACTGTAGTAGCAGTTGGTCCCGGCAAAAAAGATGAACCTATCACAGTGAAGGTAGGCGATGTTGTCCTTTATGGTAAATATGCCGGAACTGAGATTAGCATAGACAACAAGGATTATCTAATCATGCGTGAATCAGATATTGTAGCGATTATTTAATAACCATTTAAAACATATTTTAAACATTATAAAACATGGCAAAAGATATCATTTATAACCTTGAAGCTCGCGAAGGTTTGCGTAAAGGCGTTGACGCCCTGAGTAATGCTGTAAAAGTAACGTTAGGTCCTAAAGGTCGAAACGTGATTATTGACAAGTCATTTGGCTCTCCGGCTATTACTAAGGATGGCGTAACAGTAGCTAAAGAGGTTGAGTTGAAGGATCCCGTAGAGAATATGGGAGCTCAGATGTTGAAAGAAGTGGCTTCTAAAACCAACGATCAGGCTGGAGATGGCACAACTACCGCAACGGTGCTTGCACAAGCTATCTTTACTGCTGGTATAAAAAATGTTACAGCCGGAGCCAACCCAATGGATCTTAAGCGTGGTC
>JAAYWF010000005.1 GCA_012516825.1 Lentimicrobium sp.
ACGGGGATGATTACTGAATCTGCTGCTGCAAGAGCGTTAACAGTTATCAGTCCTAATGAGGGTGAACAGTCAATAATTATAAATTCGTAATCGTCCTTTATTTTATTGATAACCCTCCTCATCATCTTTTCGCGGTTAGGCATGTTGATCATTTCTATTTCGGCGCCAACAAGATCAATATGTGCGGGTATGATATCTAAATTTGGAGTTGAAGTATGTAGTATTGATCTCGATGGGTCCAAGTCGTCAATGATACATTCGTAAATGCTATTTTGGATGTTACGGGGATCATGCCCCAGACCTGATGTAGAGTTGGCCTGAGGGTCAGCGTCAACAAGAAGGGTTTTGTACTCAAGAACGGCCAAGCCAGCGCTTAAATTAATAGCTGTTGTCGTTTTACCTACGCCCCCTTTTTGATTGGCTATAGCGATTACTTTTCCCATAAATTCCACACATTTTTATTGTGTGCAAAATTAAGATAATAAACGCACGCAAAAGTGGAAGTTTTAAAAAGTAATCAACACAATGCCTTAGACATGCATTTTCAAAACTTTTTATGTGAATGGATAAGATGCCGTGATTGTGCGACCTGAGCTTACTCTCATAAACTCATATAATCATCTTTTACAGCTCCTCCGACTCGGGTTCATCTTGATTATCTAATGCAATTTCAGGCTTTTTGCCCGTCTCAATGAATTCGATGACGCCCTGTAAACCATTCAAAAACTTTTCAAAATCTTCTTTGTAAAGGAAAATCTTATGCTTTTCAAAAAAGAACTTTCCTGAATCGCTATTAAATTTTCGCTTACTCTCAGTAATGGTGAAAAACTTTTCGCCACCTCTGGTTTCCTTTACATCAAAAAAGTAAGTCCTTTTGCCTGCTCTGATTGCGAGAGAAAAAATATCCTCCCTGTTGTCCTTGTTAAAAGATTCTTCCATTTTATACAATTTTGAGATTTAGTGTGAACCAAAAATTTCCAGTACAACGCCAGTGCGATACACCGTTTGACTATTCTTATTGATTTATTATTAAGAGTATCAAACCGACATCATCCTTTAGTTTTTGGCTTTTATATTGCAAAAGTATGTATAAATCCTTACTGTCAAAAAATTAAATAATAAAATTTTAAAAAAAGTAGTCGTAAAATATTTAATTTTGCGCCTTTAAAACACTTCTTTAGAAACTGTTCTTACATTTTATGCTTACCAGAAGGCATTTAAGAATAAAAGTCTTACAGGCTCTCTATGCTTACTTTATCAATAATGATATCAAGTTAAGCATTGCCGAGAAAAATATGACTCAAAGCGCTGAGCGTATCTACGAGCTTGCCATTTATCAGCTTTCATTCATTGTTGAAATAGTGAAGTTTGCCGCTAAAAGAATCGAAGAGAACAAAAAAAAGTTTTACCCGACCGAAGACGACCTCAATCCCAATACCAAGTTTGTTGATAATCTTTTCATTGCAAAACTTACCGAAAACAGGGATTATAAAAAACGCAAAAATGAATACAAGATAAACTGGATTGATCACGAAGAGATTATCAGACGCTGCTATAATGACTTACGTGCAAACGACCTTTACATCAATTACATGACTGCCGGGAAACAAAACTTTGAAGATGATAAACAGTTGATATTAAAGGTTTTTACTAACTTACTCGTTGATAATGAATCACTTGAATATATTTACGAGGAAAAAAGTGTCTATTGGGCCAACGATATTGATCTGGCCAACTATTGTGTTGTTAGGATCATCAGTTCGATAAATGCGCAAGATGATAGTCTGGCTAAGCTACCTACACTCTACAACACTGAAGGCAAGGACGATCCCGATGAGGATAAGAATTATATGATCAGGCTTTTTCATAAAGCTATTTTACATAGCAAAAGCTACGAAAAACTGATTGAGGAGAAAGCAAGCAATTGGGATTTCAATCGTATCACGCTGATGGATGTCATATTGCTTAAAATGGGATTAGCCGAACTTATTGAGTTTCCAACCATCCCGGTTAAAGTAACCTTAAATGAAATTATTGAATTGGCAAAGCTTTATAGCACACCTAAAAGCCGTGTTTTCATCAATGGAATATTGGATAAGATGAGTGCCGACCTGAAAGCCGAAGGGCGAATAGTGAAAAAGGGTAGGGGACTGATTGAATAATTCTTTAGGCCATTCTTGCTTTTCTTTACCTTAAAACAAGTTAATAGAGGATTGTGTCAAGGAGACGAAAAAATAAAAAAGACTTACCTGTTTTTGAAAGGGTTCAAATTTACGATGCAGGCGCTGAAGGTAAAGCCATTGCACGGGTAGATAATATGGTGATCTTCGTGCCTTTTGGCGCACCGGGGGATATCGTGGATATTAAAGTGATAGGTAAAAGAAAATCGTTTTATGAAGGAGAAATAATTGGTTTTCACCACTACTCCGATGTAAGGAGAAGTCCAAAGTGCGAGCATTTTGGACTGTGCGGAGGATGCAAATGGCAACATATTGAATATGGCAAACAGCTCTATTTTAAACAAAAACAGGTTGTGGATAGCTTCGAACGTATTGGAAAGATCAAGATACCTGCCTTTCAATCAATTATACCATCCGAATCGGAGTATTTTTACCGTAATAAGCTTGAGTTCTCATTTTCAAATCGGAAATGGCTGACCGATATTTCAAGTGAAAATATCAATGATACCACTACTAATGGGCTTGGAATGCACTTGCCCAGAATGTTTGATCGGATCGTTGACTTAGAAAATTGCTATTTGCAAAAGGAGCCATCTAATTCTATCCGTCTATTTTTACGTGATTATGGCATCAAAAGAAATCTGACCTTTTATGATTCGCGAAATCATCATGGTTTTTTGCGAAATGTTACCATTCGCACTACTTCAACAGGGCAAACAATGGTTATCATCTCTTTTGGTTATGATGACAACAACGAGATTGCTGAGCTTGTTAACCAACTTTCCACGGCTTTCCCCCAGATCACTTCACTTTTTACCGTGATAAACCAAAAGCGTAACGACACCATTTATGATCTTGCTCTTAATCCGGCTCATGGAAAACCATACATAACTGAGATGTTGGAAAACCTTGAATTTAAGATTGGGCCGCTCTCCTTTTTTCAAACTAATACCGAACAGGCTCTCGTGCTCTATAAAATTGTACGGCAGTTCGGATCATTTCAAGGTAATGAATTAGTTTATGATCTTTATTGCGGAACAGGAACAATAACCTGTTTCGTTGCCAAAGGTGTGAAGAGTATTGTTGGAATAGATAATGTGCCTGAAGCTATTGATGATGCAAGAGAAAACTCGAATCTAAATGGCATTTTCAATACCGCTTTTGTTGTCGGAGACCTTGCTACTACCCTTAATTCTGACTTCGTCATGAAGCATGGCACCCCTGATGTTATCATTACCGATCCGCCACGTTCAGGAATGCACCCTAAGGTTATTAAGCAAATTTTGGAAATATTACCTGAAAAGATAATATATGTTAGCTGCAATCCAGCCACGCAGGCCAGAGATATTTCGCTACTTGCCGAACGATATCTGCTTGCTGAAATTCAGCCTGTGGATATGTTCCCACAGACACATCACGTTGAAAATGTCAGTCTTTTAATAAAGAAATCCCTAATTTCGGAGCAATAAGTTTAGCCAAAGCATTGAAATTCAAATCCTCTCCTTTGATTTGAAGATGTGCCATCTGATAAAACGAATCTCTTTGTTCCAGGTCTTTTTCAATAAAGCGTTTCAGCTCCGCATCTTTAAGGTTGATGATACGCGGGCGTGGCCGTTTTGAATTTCGAAGACGATGAAAAAGAGAATCAGGATGCATACGTATGTAAACCGATATCCCGTGCTCGTTTATTTGTCGGATGTTATCACCATTGCATACAGTGCCGCCACCGGTTGAAATAACATGACTTTTCAACGAAAAGGTGTTCTCCAACATCTTCCGCTCAATCAATCTAAAAGTATCTTCATCATATTTATCAAAAAAATCTACGATGCTGATTTTATAGGTCTCCTCAAATGCCCTGTCAAGATCTAAAAAATCATATCCTAATAATCTTGCGAGCTGCCTACCCGCTGTGGATTTGCCAGCGCCCATATAGCCAATCAAGTACACATTCTTCATCTGACCTTTTTAGGGCAAAAATACTTTTTCCTTTAAAAAGGTGGTTTTTGTTTGGAATAACAATTTGATTTTCGTAATCAATATTTAACTTATAATGATTTGAATTTGAATGAGAAATGCGCTTTTAAACCATAAAGAAATTGGTTGGTTAAATATCTGCCTTATCCAATTTCAATACTGTTGTTGACCAAAAGTTGATTTAATTCTTTGGGCGCTTTTCGATGAGATGCTTAGTAAAACCGACTTTCATTAAAAGCAAGAAATTTTGTGGATTTTCATTTCAAAAAAAAACATATCAACAATTTGGTTTTGTCAAGGTTAATTATCTATCTTTGGACAAATTGTTAGGAATTTTTTAAACAAAATATTATGGTATTACCAAAAGATGTTAAACCAGTTGAAGTTTTTTCTGGAACTGCCTGGCAAGCTGAGATTATCCGTGATATGTTGTTGGATAATGAAATAGAATCTTATCTTGGCGATGAAATCTGGGGGATGGATGCTCCAATGAAGAGCGCGCCTGACGTTGTGGGTAGTATTAGCGTATTTGTTGATCGGGAGGACCTTCAGGATGCTAAAATAGTGGTTGAAAGATATTATGAAGAGGATTTTATTTCGGAGGAGGAGCTGTAGCAACCATAAAAAACGTAATAAACTGATTATAAGTCCTTTCCTTTACATAAAAAGCCCGAAAACGATTTATTTTCAGGCTTAAAGGTGAAAAATGTGGGCATTACTGGACTCGAACCAGTGACTTCCACCCTGTCAAGGTGACACTCTGAACCAACTGAGTTAAATGCCCAATAATAAAATAGAAACTTGATGCAAAAATAGATTTTTTTTCAAGCCAAAATACTTTTGCCCCTATTTCAAAAACAGAATGAACCGAAATGCTTATTAAAGCGAGTGAAAATTTGTAGTGTGTAACCAACAACCTCTCCTAACTGACCGTTTATTTTCCTTTTCCCTTACAAACCGGATAACAGTCTCTTTGTTCTTCAAGTTAAATAATTTTGAAAAGCATATTGTAACTGCGAAATTCACAAAAAATGGCTTTCAGCCATTATTGGTATTACAAAAGCCATTGCGGAAATCGGCAATTGTGGTCTTGTTGTTTTAAATGCTTTTAAAATCCTGATCTTGTAAAAAAATACTCATTTATGAAAGTTCGCCAGCCGTTACCTTCAATTCCAACAATTTTCCTTTCCTGATTATTTTTAGATTTAACTCCTTATTGATGCATTTTTCAGTAAGAAGCTTGTGCAGATCATCAATTGAGCCTACTACTTGGTCATTCAGTTGAATTAGGATATCGCCTTTTTGCAAGGCGCTGTTCTCTACCCCGCTTTTGTTATCAACGCCGCCAATGTACACGGCTGTTTTCTTCACAAGTCCCCATTGGTTTATAAGGTCGTTTGGCAGATTGACGTTTTGTCCGATAATACCAAGGTATGCCCTTTTTATTTTTCCTTTTGTAAGCAGTTCGGTAGCTATGTATTTAGCGATATTTGCCGATACCGAAAAACAAATACCTTGCGCTCCTTTTATAATAGCAGTGTTAACACCTATCACGTGTCCTTTTGAATTAAGCAAAGGGCCGCCAGAGCTGCCCGGATTAATTGCTGCATCAGTCTGTATGACATCATCAATTAGCCTGCCCGACTGCGTTCTGAGAGTTCTACCCAAAGCGCTTACAATACCTGAAGTAACGGTATGCTGAAATCCTAATGGATTTCCGATGGCTATTGCTATCTGGCCAGGCTCAAGCCGATCCGAATCGGTGAAAGTAAGTGGATTTAAGCCGGATGCCTCAATTTTTAGAAGCGCAATATCTGTGGCAGCATCAGCGCCAATGATCTTAGCCGGATACTCTTTTCCGTCAGGCGTTGTTACGATAATCTCTCCAATATTATTTACTACATGATGATTGGTAAGTATGATGCCATTAGAAGAAATTACAAACCCTGAACCCATAGCAAAAGTTGGATAGATATTTTGTACAGGACGACCGGCGGGCGGTTTTCTTGTTTTTATGTTAACTATTGATTTCGAAGTAGCTTTCACCACACCTGTTACAGTCCGTGAGTACTCGTCAAGATAATTTTTGTCTTGTAATTCATCAGTGTCGGCAGTATGAAGCAGAAATTCATTATTCATAATGTGGAATTTCCCTATCCTTGCCAAACATCAGGCCAAATATCCTATGACGACAAAGTGGCTTAGGAATGAAATATTGATTGTAATTTTAAATTGATAGGAGTAACACAACTTGAGAGTTGATATTTTTTATAATATATAACTATCTGAAGGTTAAAAAGATAGTTTGAAAGGGGAGAGGTTTTGTTGACTTTTAATGATAAAATGTTTTGTCATTTCAAATAATGAGTACTTTTGTTGCTCAATTTCTATATCATTTTGTTACAAACACTGATTACATCTAAGACACGTCTTCGCTTACTGCTTAAGTTTTTTTTAAACAGTAACAATATCTCTTGGTTGCGCGACCTTGAGTCGGAATTTGGCGAATCTACCAATGCAATCCGTGTTGAGCTGAATAGTTTGGAGAAGGCAGGTATGCTGAAATCAAGGATGGTTGGGAACAAAAGGATATACCGCGCCAACTCTGCGCATCCTCTTTTTGATGATATTCATAATTTGTTGTTAAAACACACCGGGATTGATCAGGTGGTTGAACGTATTGTGAATAAGATAGGTGGGATGACCGAAGCATGGTTAGTCGGATCATTTGCTAAAGGAATGGATAGCCCTGTTATTGATATTTTGATGATTGGAGATGATATAGACCAAACGTATCTGACCGGATTGATAGAAAAGGTTGAGGAGATAATAAATCGTAGGATCAGGTACCTGATTGTCAGTTGTGATGAAAAAGATATACACCTGACACAATGTCCTGAAGCTTTTCAGCTTTGGGAAAAAATAGATTAAGGGAAAAGGATTTGATAGCCTGAAACCCTTATTAATTAAGGACTTCGTTAGTTCAAGTTGTGTAACTGACGAGGCTGTGCTGTGTTAAGACTTGATGTATCAATACGAAAAATGACGATAGGTTTAAAGAAAACTCTGTGAAATAAAAAGAAACTACACAGAGCTGCATAGAGTACGCGCAGAATAACACGTAGGGATTAAAAACTCTGTGCAACATTCTTCCTGGCCTCAGAAAATCTTTTTCTTTTATCTTAACCCCTTAATAATCAATAAACTCAAAGATTTCCACCTATGTCGAAAAATAATACGTTATTAATTACCGGTGGTACAGGCTCTTTTGGAAATGCTGTATTGCGGCGGTTTTTAAAAGACGACTTTTTTAAAGAGATACGCATATTGTCCCGTGATGAAAAAAAGCAGGATGATATGCGACAGCATTACAAAAACGATAAAATCAAATATTATATAGGCGACACCCGTAACAAAAGTGCAGTTACGGCCGCCATGCGAGGAGCCGATTTTGTCTTTCAGGCCGCCGCCTTGAAACAAGTTCCTTCTTGCGAATTTTTTCCTATCGAGGCTGTTAAGACTAATGTAATGGGCGCCGAAAACGTGTTGGAGAGCGCTATTGAACTTGGTGTGAAAAACGTTGTAATACTAAGTACGGATAAGGCAGTATATCCAATAAACGCAATGGGCATGAGCAAGGCTTTGAGCGAGAAACTCATGATAGCTAAAAGCAGAGGTTTGAATGGAACAGGGCAAACTTTTTCCGGTACCCGGTATGGCAATGTGATGGCTTCAAGGGGCTCTGTCATTCCGTTGTTTATTGAACAGATCAAGGCTGGGAAACCACTCACCATTACAGATCCGGAGATGACCCGCTTTATGATGACCTTGGATGAAGCCGTTGAACTAGTATGGTTTGCATTTAAAAATGCTGAAAACGGTGATATGTTTGTTCAGAAAGCTCCTGCGGCTACAATTCATGTTTTGGCACAAGCTCTATTGGAATTATATAAAGCCGATAACGAAATTAAGATTATTGGAACCAGACACGGAGAAAAACTGTTTGAAACATTAGTGAACAGGGAAGAAATGGCAAAAGCTGTTGACTTGGGAAATTATTACAGAATTCCTGCAGATAACCGCGATCTCAATTATGGGAAATTTTTTACTGAAGGACAAGCAAAAGTCTCAGAAGTTGAAGATTATACCTCGCACAATACACAACGACTTGATGTAGAAGGCATGAAAAAACTTCTCCTTAAACTGCCACAAATTAGAAAAGATATATTGGGTGAGGATATCTCGAATATTTATGAACCATAAAAAACCGAGCTACAGGTTTAGGGATGTTTGTTTTAAGGCGTAAAGAACTAAGCTTTTGTTGAAGCGGAAAATTATTAAAGGAAAACATTTATTGCTTCTAGAGAATAGTTAAAAGTTTAGTTTCACAGAGTGCCACAGAGTACTCACAGAGTAGCACAGAGGAGAAAAAACACTCTGAGAGACTGTGCGCACTAAAAAAAAGTTTCACAGAGTACCACAGAGTATTCACAGAGTAGCACAGAGGAAACAATAACACTCTGCGATGGTCTGTGTAACAAAAAATTATCATAAAGTAACACGAAGGGAAAAAACTCTGTGTAACTCCGTGCAAAACTCTGTGTAACTCTGTGTAACAAAAAAGTAACACAAAGTAACACGGAGGAAAAAAACTCTGTGTAACTCCGTGCAAAACTCCGTGTAACTCTGTGTAACAAAAAATTATCACAAAGTAACACGGAGGAAAAAAAAACTCTGTGAAACTCCGTGCAAAACTCCGTGAAACTCTGTGTGACAAAAAATTATCACAAAGTAACACGGAGGAAAAAAACTCTGTGTAACTCCGTGCAAAACTCCGTGCAA
>JAAYWF010000042.1 GCA_012516825.1 Lentimicrobium sp.
CCCGCATGCTCTCCCCCGACAACTTCATACAAGCGCCCGATTTCTCTCAAAGTTTTAACAGGTATAGCTATTGCCTCAATAACCCGTTGAAATATTCAGATCCAAGCGGGGAATTCTTTATAATAGACTCATGGCTTATAGGTTTATTTAGCGGAGGATTTAAGGAGGCAAATAAATGGGCTTGGAATGATATTAAAATATGGGGTGGATTATTTGCAAGTGATCCTAATAAGGGCCTTTTGGGCCGATTTTGGGAAACCATCTCAAGGTTCACATGGCAGCTACCACAAACCATTGGTGGCTGGGGTACTGCACAGGCGTGTAATACATTAGGCCTTAAAGGTGGCGTTGAATCCGTTAAGTATAAATATGGTGCAACAGTTGTTGCCACACAAAATAGTTGGGATGGGGCGGCGATAACACAAGTAAGCTATATTGTTGGAGGGAGTGAGTTACAAGCTGATCCTAATAATAGTCTTTTTCAACATGAATATGGACACTATATTCAAAGCCAAAGCATTGGCTGGGCCTATTATCAAAGAGTTGGGCTACCGAGTGCTGGAAGTGAACATGGAAAATATAAATTAAATTACCCAAGCCATGATTACCATCCAGTAGAACAAGATGCTAATAGAAGAGCCTTTCTATATTTTAATAAACATGTAACTGGATTCCAGAATGATACCTATTTGAGTGATAATTTAGTATGGAATTTTGTAAAAAATCCTCTAGATGTTTACAAAACAGGACATGGTATTTATATAGATTACAATAATTCTTATGATTTACAGCTCTTAAATAATCTAAAAGTAAGAGCTACTCTTGGTGATTATATTAGCTGGCTTTATGGAGGCCCGATAGGCGCAGCTTTATATGGATGGTATAATTCATACAATTACAATAATTAAATCAGCCCCATGAGAAACTTCATTTTAATCTTAACCGCAATAACCCTCGCTTCAGTTACATGTAATCGTGAAGGGGAAAGTTGTCATCGCAAAATAACGATTATCAATCATTCAACAAATAGCATAGTCCAAGCATTGAATATAAAGAATGCAGCAGGGAAATGTTTTTTGACTGGTTCAATCCTTCTTCCAGAAGAGATTTATGAGTATACTAACAGAAGCTGCTTTGAAGATATCCTTTCAGCTGGCGAAACATTTGAATTTTATTTAATAGATCCTAATCATTACAATACTCCTGGAATTTTTTACGATTGCGACTCAATTGAAATAAAAAACACTATACTCAAGCATTATTTGTTAACGCTTGATGAATTAAAGAGTATAAATTTCACTGTTAATTATCCTTGATATTTAGGCAGTAATTATTTATAACAATGAAGCCGGATTAATCCGGCTTCATTGTTACATTAGTCAATCCTTGACAACTCACTTTAAGTGAGGGAATATAAGACATCTGTATTAGTTTAAAAGCAAAAGTGGGTGTGGAGAATTTTTTGAAGTAGAAAAAAGAAAAGGTGGTATCTCATAATATCAAGTTTTCAAATAGTGCAATGAGAATTTTACTTTATTAATTTTCAACGGGGCACAGTTGGCGTTCCATAAATAGGTAATATATTCTGATGCGAACGAATCGTTGGTAATGGCAAGAATCCCGGTTTTAAAGTCGTCTAAACCTGATTTCCAATTATAGTTGTACCAGTTTAGAGGCACTCGCTCATAAACCAACCGATTACCATCAAAATCTTTAATCTCTACTACAATCCAAACTATAGGGTATTTATGTTTTGATTGAAGATTGACTTCATATTCCGCAAAAAAAAGACTATTGTTTGCCAATTCACTATCTCCCTTGCTGATTAGTATAAATTCGTCAGATGTAAACTCATCGGAAAATTCAGGCTCCCGCTCAATAAGTAATTCTCGTTTTAATTTTTTTTCCCGTTCTAAAATAGAGATACCTGAAACATGGTCACGGTCAATTAATTTATAGCCATTATTTAAATAAGGATAGTTTTCAGGTTGTATTATTTGATAATCGGCAATTGTATCTGGATAGGTGGTACATGAAACCATCGGCATAAAAGTTCTTTCACGGTAATTTAAATACGCCCAACGAAGCTCTCTACCTTTATATCCCTGAATTGTAGGAAGTAAGTTCGACTCTTCCACTCTTTTTTCAATAAATGATAAAAAGCGTTTTGGGATAGTTTCGTTCTCAACAGAAATCTTGTTGAAATTGGAAACTCCTAAAAAATGAATGGGTAAAAGGAAAACAGGTAAAACAGGAATAATAAGAAATGCTTTTTTGGAAATTTCAATATTGTCAAGAATAAAAAATAGAGAACCTGAAAATAAAATTACGAATTGCATCATTGTGCGGCTTTCGGGATAAAGCACGCCAAAGAGATGATGCTCAATAAAAAAGCCAAGCAAGTTGCCAATGAGTAAATAAAAAAACACCCATTGAGGTTTAAACAAAAAAGCAAATGTAAAGCCCTCCGACCATTTTTTGTAAAACAGGTGGATGATTGCTGCTGCCAAAAAAATTAGCAATATGATAATGTAAATATTTACAAAGCTCGCTCCACTGCCAAAAAGCATATTGGTGAGGTCTTTTACAGATGTTGTCCAAAACCCGATGTTTCCACCATAATTTAAACTTCCGGCTTTATTTAGGTCCAACAAAAAGCGAACAGCTAACAAAATAGGTAGCAAGCCTAAAAATAAAATAATTGTAATGGTTTTTGTCCTTTGTCCCTCGCCACGATAAATAATAAGAGCGATAAGCAAAACAAAAATTACAATCAACGAATTGATGTTTATCAAAATGGCGCTAACCGTTAAAACCCCAAGTAGAAGAGCAAAAAATATGTTTTTCGATTTTGGAGTATTGAAAGCCAACATTGTGAACCAGATGCTGCCGACAAGGGAAGTAAATGCCATTCCATAACCTCTTGATAAGCCAAAAAACTCAAAATAGTTATGTACAAATAAAGTCGCTATAAAAAACCCCCAACGTAAAGGCAGATATTTAATGTAACTTCCTGTCTTCCAAATAAAAAATCCGTAAAGCGGAAAAACAATAAGATTTGGAATACGTAAAGCTATCGAACTTAAACCAAAAAGATTAAAACTGATATGGGTTAGCGCCGAGTTGAGCAGATGATTGTTGGTTGACCATTCGCTAAAATATGGAATGAACCGGCCTGACTGAACGAAAAAAAAGAAGGTGGCAATCTCATCATGCATGGGCTGAATAAGTATAGCCCTTAAAACAAGATAAATCCAAAGAATAAAAATAATCAATCCAAAGACAAAAGCTTCATTGTGTGATTGTGTCATTGCAGTTTTCAAAAAATTGGAGCTGCCCTGAAAATTAAGTTTTTTAGTTATTCGTGTATCTAACATTTCAACATGTTATGGAATATCAATGATTTATATAGTTATTATTCGTATGTGATCGCCGAACAAAGTTGAAGTATTCGCTGCTAAAATTACTCCTCGGCGTTGGCTAATCCTTTTTTTTGATAATATCGTTTTGTTTTTTTATGGATTCCTGATGGATAAGATCAAATAATTCTCTTAAAAACTCCTCATCAAGCCCTGATGACCCCCCAAAAGAGATCCGTTCTTCGATTATTTTTTTCCAATGTTTTGGCTGTATTGAGTCAATATTGTTTTCCTTTTTGTAATGTCCAATTTTAATAGCCATTTCCATTCTTTTTGCCAAAATCCCAAGCAGCTCATGATCAATTGAGTCAATTTCATTACGCAAGACATCGAGTGTATTAAAGGATTTTGTTTTTCTTTTTTTTCTGATGATCAGGCTGTCAATTATCCGACTAAGTTCAGCTGGTGTAATTTGTTGGTCAATATCTGTCAGAGCTTTTGACGGGTTAATATGGGATTCTATCATC
Source organism: Lentimicrobium sp. (assembly GCA_012516825.1). GTDB lineage: Bacteria > Bacteroidota > Bacteroidia > Bacteroidales > 4484-276 > RZYY01. The sequence goes on from JAAYWF010000042.1 coordinate 3,887, forward strand.
AGCCCGTCCATTTGGAAGTCAATTGATTTTTGACAAATGTCTTTCAATAGAGCTCTTGAACCGGAAATATGAGACGGATCGGTAATTATTGGCATTTCAGGAAATAATCTTTTCAATTCTAAAGGTATTTCCCACATCGGTTCATTTCGGTATTTAGTCCTTGTAAGTCCTTGAAATCCTCGATGAATGGCAGCTATTTTTTTTATTCCCGCTTTATTAACCCTTTCAATAGCTCCTATCCATAGATTAATATCTGGATTTATTGGATTTTTAACAAAAACCGGCCTCTCTATGCCTTTTAACGATTTGGTAAGCTCCTCTACCGAAAAGGGGTTAACCACTGTGCGGGCGCCAATCCATAATATGTCAATATCATATTTATCAGCCAGCTCAACATGGCGTGGTATTGCCACCTCAACAGCTACGGGCATTTTAAAAGTCTTCTTTACCTTACTCAACCATTTAAGTCCCTCTTCGCCCGCCCCCTGAAAGCCCAGCGGACGTGAACGCGGCTTCCAGATACCGGCTCTGAACACCGACACCTTTCCGCTCTCAAAAAGCGCCCTGGCAGTGTCCATAACTTGCTTAAAACTCTCTGCACTGCAAGGCCCACCGATAACTAATGGAATAGCTACCGGCTTTAGCCACGATTGGATCGGTGAAAGTTCTAATAAATATTGTGAATAACTCATTGGAGCAAAATTATGCTTTTTGATGAATCTGATTCACGATTATCTAATACATTTGCAATCATTTTACAATTATCAAAATGGTATTCAGTAGTAATCTATTTTTACTCTATTTTCTTCCTTCTTTCCTGATAGTTTATTATATTATTCCGCGCAAACTAAAGAATCTCTTCACTCTATTAGCAAGTATCTTTTTTTATGCATGGGGTGCGCCCGACTTCATCTTTATTGTATTAGCAGCAATTATAATTGATTTTTATATTGTTGATATCATGCATAAATCTACCCTGCTTAAAGCAAAAAGGATTTTGTTAGGGATTTCCGTATTAATAAATATCGGGTTGCTTGCCTATTTCAAATACGCAAATTTTCTTGTTGAAAATTTTAATGAGATTCTTTCCTTGTTGGGTTATGAGCCTATTAATTGGGCTTCGGTAGCGCTTCCTATCGGAATATCGTTTTTCACTTTTCAAAAGTTAACCTATTCCGTTGATGTTTATCGCAAAGTGCATACACCGCTAAAACGGGTTACCGATTATGCAATGTATATTCTCATGTTTCCACAACTGATAGCCGGGCCTATCATACGGTTCAACGAAATAGCCGACCAGATAGAGAATCGTAGAGCCTTTGAAACGATTGATGCCAAATTACTTGGTTTTTTCAGGTTTGTTGTTGGATTATCCAAAAAAGTACTAATAGCCAACGTATTGGGTGAGCAGGTGGATAAAATTTTTTCCATGACCCCAATAGATATATCAACACCTTTGGCATGGATAGGAGTTGTGGCTTACTCATTTCAGATCTATTACGATTTTTCAGGTTACTCCGATATGGCAATCGGTATCGGTAAAATGATTGGTTTTAAATTCCCTGAAAATTTTAACAACCCATATATATCGCTTAATATTACAGAGTTCTGGCGGCGCTGGCATATGACTCTCGGGCATTGGATGCGAGATTATCTGTATATTCCGCTTGGCGGCAATAAAGTAAGCAAACCACGGCTCTATTTCAACTTATGGGTAGTCTTTTTAATTTCCGGACTTTGGCATGGCGCAGCGTGGAATTTTGTTGTATGGGGCGCTTTTCACGGGTTTTTCCTGATCGCCGACCGCATGTTCCTAATAAAATTAACCAAACCGCTTGGTAAGTTTACAAACATAATACTTACCTACTTTATCACATTAATAGGCTGGGTACTTTTTAGAGCCGATACACTGGGATACGCTTTTCAGTATATCAAAAGAATGTTTGCTTTCGATGGTGTCAAAACAAGCTTATGGTTGGATGCTAAGTTTAATACAATTTTGGTAATCGGAGCAATATTCGCTTTTATTGCTGCATTTGGAAAGATAGAATCATGGTGGATGAATGTGCTCAATAAGCCCAAAAGCAACACTGTTACAATATTATTGATATTCGTTTCGGTAATATTTACTATGATATGTATTGGCGCAATTACCTCATCTTCGTTTAATCCATTCATCTATTTCAGATTTTGATAATGAAATTTTCAGTTAAACATATTCTCTTATTCGCACTTATCGCACTTTTAACTTTGCCGGTTTTTCAGCACGGAACAAAACTCTTTAATATTCGCCCTTTAGATGGCGATTTCATTCTATCGCTCAGGCCGCAATACACCTGGAAAACATGGATGAATGGTACTTTCCAAAGTCAGTTCAATAACTATTTAGAAGACCATATCGGTTTCAGATCGTTTTTTGTAAGATTAAATAACCAACTCGATTTCTTTTTATTTAAAAAAGCAAATGCCGAAGGTATTGTGGTAGGTAAAAACAACATGCTTTTTGAATATGATTACATAAGAGCCTTAAATGGCCGCGATTTTATCGGTAAATCAACCATTGATAAAAAACTACTACGATTAAAGTTTTTACAAAAACACTTCAAAGAAAATTTCGATATAGATTTCTTGCTAATCCTCGAGCCGAGCAAAGCCCGAACTTACCCGGAATACCTTCCAAAGCATTATCAGGAAATGAAAAAGACCATGTCGAATTATGAATATATTGGAAGTCGGCTTAATGATTTAGAGATAAAACACCTTGATTTGAATAGATTATTTATCAATGCAAAGGACACGGCCTCATATCCGGTTTATCCGTTATACGGTACCCATTGGAGCGAATTTACAATGTCATTTGTTGCCGATACTCTCATCCAGTTTTTTGAAACCATGCGCAATATTAATATGCCAGGATATAAAATAGAAATGGTGATAAGCGACACTTTGCACCCCATGGATTATGATGGAGGAAGAACATTGAACATACTTCTGAAGCTCCCTCATCAACCTATGGCCTATCCTGTTTTTACATTTGACGACAATGGTAATGATAAAATAAGACCCATGGTGCTTGCAGTTGCCGATAGTTATTACTGGAACTTTTTTAATACCAGAATACCATTACATCTCTTTGCAAACGAAGCCTTCTGGTACTTTAACGCTAAAGTTTATCCCGACTTTTATTATAGCGAAAAATGGACTAAAGACCTCAACCTACAAAACGAGGTAGAAAAACAAAACATCATTATACTTAGCATCACCGAACGATTTCTTTATAACATGGGATGGAATTTTATTGATCAGCTTTACGACATTTACACCCCCGAATATACTGGCAATCTTGTTTACAACTACGAAAACGCGATTAGACTAAATGCTGATTGGTTTAATAACGTGCTGCAAAAAGCTGAAAAAGAGAAGATGTCTTTAGAAAAGGCAATTTATAAAGAAGCCTATTATCAAGCATTTGTTAATGACCCGGAGACATTTTTGACATGGTACGGAGACGATCATTTTCGCTCGGTTATTTCGAATGATAAGAATTGGAGTTCAGCAGTAAGAACAAAAGCATCCGAAGCGGGTATTACATTCGAAGAGCAATTGACTAAAGATGCTGAATGGGTATTCGAAAAAGAATATCCTGAGATTTTTAAACTCAACAAACTAATAGCCAATTACAAAACGCAAATAACAAAGGATTCATTATGGTTTGCCGCCGTGTCGGAAAAAGCACAGAAATATTTCATGCCGGTGGAAGAGATGCTAAATTTAGATGCCGAGTATATTGCAAGGCAGGAGGCATCCAAAAGTTTTGACAAGGAGGAAAGGGTCCAGGTGTATATTCAATCCATAAAAGAGGATCCCGAATGGTTGGAGGTTGTTATAAAAAAAGCTGCCGAACAAGGCAAATCCATTGAAGAAATGATTCGTGAAGATGCAATCTTTATGGTTGATCAAGAATTAAAGAAATAGATGCGTTTAGTTACATTTTAATAATTCCCTTATCTTATTAAAAGAAATTAGTTATTTTTAGGAAAATCAATATTTGTATGAAACAAGAGCTAAACCTTGAAAAGATTGTACGGCAGGTCGTCGAAGTTAGCGGCTTGGTAAGTATTTATCTTAAAGAAGAAATTGGATTGTTAAAAAGAGAATCTATTGAAACCAAAGGGGTTCATAACTTTGTTACTTATGTTGACAGGACTTCCGAAGAAAAAATTGTAGCTGCTTTAAATTTAATACTTCCCCAAGCCGGCATAATTGCCGAAGAGATGGGGGATGTAAAACGACAAAAGCGGTATAATTGGGTAATAGATCCGCTTGATGGAACAACAAACTACATTCATGGATTACCACTTTACTCCATCAGCATCGCTTTATTAGATTATGATGAAGTGATATTGGGCGTTGTTCATGAAGTAAACCTGAACGAATGTTTTTACGCATGGAAAGGGAGCCCTGCATTTTTAAACGGAAATAGGATAATGGTCAGTCAATCGCAAAAGCTAAATGATAGCCTTATCGCCACGGGTTTTCCATATCACGATTATTCCATGATGGAATCGTATCTAAAGGCTTTCGGACATCTTATGAGAGTTAGCCATGGGCTTCGCAGGCTTGGTTCTGCCGCCGTGGATCTTGCCTATGTGGCATGCGGACGGTTTGATGGGTTTTACGAATATGGCCTTAACCTCTGGGATGTGGCTGCCGGGCAACTGATTGTGAAACAAGCCGGAGGTGAGATTTCAGATTTTAAAGGCGGTAAAAATTATTTGTTAGGGAAAGAAATGGTAGCAACAAACAAATTAATACACCGAGAACTTGTGAATATTATCAAGGATTATTTCAATGATTAAAATTAAACATTATATTAGCAGCCATTAATTTTAATTTGGCAGCTCTGCATTAATTAAAAAGAAAAGGTTTTCAATGATATATAATCAAAAAACATTCTATTATGAAAAAATTTACTCTACTCTCAAGTTTGCTTTTTGTATTTCTCCTTACTGCCTGCAACACTATTAAAATCAGTGATAAGGAAAAAGAAAAAGCATTAGTTAAAAATGTACTTGACAAATACCGTACGGCCAACGAAAATCAGGACATAAACCTGATTGAAGAGATCTGGTCTCCTGATGAAACTATTATTAGTTTCGGAACCGAAAGAGGTGAACGGCTTGTTGGGTTTTCACAGATCAAAGAGGTAGTTCAGCGGCAGTTCGACACTTTTTCCGAAACTTTTATTACCCCCGCCAATCAGGTAATAGAGATAAGCGATGACGGCAAAACGGCTTGGTTTTCGCAAATGATGAATTACAACTTCATCCTCAACGGAGAGCCATATAGTTTCAGAAACCTACGTTACACCGGAGTATTAGTAAAAAAGGAGGGCAAATGGAAATTGGTTCAAACACACATGTCGGTAGCTTATAATCCGCTTGAAAAATAGGAAGATAATTTTATACCGCTCCTTCAAACAACTTCAAGAAACGGAGGTCGTTTTCGAAAAATAGCCTTAAATCGTCAATCTGATATTTAAGCATAGCTATTCTCTCGATGCCCATTCCAAATGCCAGACCCGTATATTCCTTACTGTCAATGCCGCACAATTTAAGTACGTTAGGATCTACCATCCCGCATCCAAGAATTTCTACCCAGCCACTATATTTACAAATTCTACAACCTTCTTCGTTGCACATCTTACATAAAATATCCATTTCAGCCGACGGCTCGGTAAAAGGGAAATAGGACGGACGAAAACGTACTTGGGTATCATCACCGAAAAATTCGGTTGCGAAATAATAGAGTGTCTGTTTCAGGTCGGCAAACGAAACATTATGATCAATGTAAAGCCCTTCTACCTGATGAAATATACAATGTGCGCGCGCCGAGATTGCTTCGTTGCGAAAAACACGCCCCGGAGCTACTATCCGAATCGGCGGTTTGGCGCTCTCCATCATCTTCACCTGAACCGTACTTGTATGAGTACGCAATAATATGGGTTTATCGGTATCTGTTAATGGATTAGATACAAAAAAAGTATCCTGCATATCCCTTGCCGGATGATCTTCGGGAAAATTCAAAGCTGAAAAATTATGCCAATCGTCAACAATCTCTGGCCCTTCAGCAACATTGTAGCCTATTCGTGCAAATATTTCAAGAATCATACGGCGAACAACCGAAATAGGATGACGTGCGCCAATATCCTGAAAACCTGTTGGCTTTGTAAGATCAGTGTATTCGCCTTTTTTAGCAATAGTTTTTTCTGAAATTTCAGACTTTAGAAGATTATATTTCTCTTGAGCCTGGGTTTTAAGATTATTCAACGACTGGCCTATCACTTTTCGATCTTGCGGCAAAACATCTTTAAATCTTTCGAAGAGTGAGGGTATTTTACCTTTTCTGCTCAAATACTTAATCCTAAAGGCTTCAAGCTCATCATCACTACCAGCAGTAAATGTATTGATTTCAGCTAATATTTTTTCAATTTCTGTTATCATGTAAAAGTATTTCAACAGGCTATTTAATAACTTTTATAGTCATTTCCACATCATTTACTGGTTTATCTGCCGAACCGGTTTGTACTGCTGCTATTTTGTCAACCACATCCAAACCATCGGTTACTAATCCAAATACGGTATATGCGCCATCGAGGTGAGGAGTTCCTCCAACTGTTGTATAGACTCTTCGTTGTTCTTCGGTATATTTAATTCCAGAGCGCTGTTCCATTGCATCCAACATCTGATCATTGAATGTCTGACCCTGTACGATATAAAATTGTGAGCCTGATGAAGCGCGTTGCGGGTTTACGTTATCGCCCATACGTGCTGCTGCTAACGCACCCTTTTGATGATAATGAGCAGGAACAAACTCAGCAGGAACGGTATAACCAGGATCCTGTTTTCCTGTTGCCCCTTGACCGCCTTGAATCATAAAATTTTTAATAACGCGATGAAAAATTGAGCCATTATACCAGCCCTCTTCAACAAGTTTGATAAAATTATCGCGATGTTGTGGGGTATCGTTATAAAGAACACCTTTAATGTCTCCGTATTCAGTAGTTATAATAAACTTTACCATCTTTTCCTGTGATTTCAAATTCATGCTAAAAATAAAAGCCAAAGTTAAAAATAGGAATACTGATTTTTTCATCATTAAATTATTTATTCGTCAATTAGTTTTACTGTCATTTTCAAATCCTTTACCGGTCGGTTATTAGCTCCTGTTTGTACATTGGCAATTTTATCAATCACCTCAAATCCGTCAATAACTTCGCCAAATACAGTATATTGCTGATCGAGAAAAGGCGTTCCGCCAATACTTTCATAAATTTTAATTTGATCTGGGCTATAGGTAATACCTCCGCGTGCAGCAAAATTACTGAGTTCCGCCTGATTTACCTTTTCTCCCTGAACGATGTAAAACTGCGATCCTGATGATCTCTTCTCGGGATTTGTCTGATCGCCCTTACGAGCTGCTGCGAGAGCGCCTTTTTTATGAATAAATTCAGGGCGAAACTCAGCCTGAAGGGTATAATCAGGGCCTCCAACACCTAAGTGTTGATCAGGTTTTGCATTTCTTGAATCGGGATCGCCACCCTGAACCATAAAATTTTTAATCACCCGATGAAACAATGTACCATCATAATATCCCTCTTTCGCAAGCTTGATAAAGTTATCACGATGAATTGGCGTTTCATTATAAAGAATGGCTGTCATCGAACCCAGAGATGTAGATATTATAACTTTTTGCACTTTTAATACTTCCGGCTCTTCCGTTTGTTGTGGCTGTTCATCAGCCTGCTCAACTACTGCAGAAATGGTTTCGGTCTGGGATTCGGCTTTTTGTTCTTTTTGTGAAGAGCTTTGCTGCCCACAGGATGTCAAGAAAAGGAATGAGATAAACATCAATCCTAAAGAGAATAAAGATTTCATAGTAAAAACTTTTAATTTTAATATTGTCTTAATTTCTTCAAAAACTCATTTCAACAATGAATATTTTATAAAATGCACAAAAACTAATATAAACTGCTTTTGTGGGTTGGTCATTTTTTAGTTCTATTTTCAACAGAACTTTGGTAGCAACTTCGGCAAAGCGGTTCATAGTTTTCTTTTTCGCCTAACTCTACCAACTTGGTTCCTCCGGCTGTTCTGTGCGAATATTGTGCAAGATTGCCACACTTTATGCAAATAGCGTGAACCTTGGTAACATATTCAGCCGTTGCTAACAATGCGGGGATTGGGCCAAAAGGTTTTCCGGTATAATCCATATCAAGACCTGCAACGATAACTCGCACCCCTCTGTTGGCAAGCTGATTACATACAGAAGGCAGTTCGGAATCAAAAAATTGAGCTTCATCAATACCAACTACATCTACATCGGTTGCTAATAATAATATTTGTGTAGAGGCCTCGACAGGAGTTGAAGCAATAAGGTTCAAATCGTGTGAGACGACATTTTCACTATCATATCGAACATCTACAGCAGGTTTGAAAATTTCAACCTTTTGTTTCGAGATCCTTGCACGTTTCAAGCGTCGGATCAATTCCTCTGTTTTACCCGAAAACATTGAACCGCAAATCACTTCGATCCATCCCCGACGAGAACCCGATTCGCTTTTAATCTCAAGAAACATAACACCGACTATTAAACATTCATAGAATCAAAACTCAAATACTTAAATACGCTTTTAAAAATTGATGCGTTTAACATTTGGCAAATTTATGGAAATAGATTTCATAAAATAATTTTTCTTTAAAAATGGAACAAAAATCAACGTCTGTCCAGGAGATTTCTCAAATTTTAAATAAAATCCAAAAACACTGGGAGAAGGTTTTAGAAAACAAAGAGTCTTTTTCAAAAATTGATAAAGACATCTTGATGAATGACTTAAGAAAAGTCTATGAATTAATTTCCGACATTAATAAAATAGAATCATCAAATGAATTTGCGGTAAAGTCTCCATTTTCTTCATCAAAAATTCTTTTTGAAGACGAACCGGTTGCAACAATTCATCATAACGAAAAGTCTAAACTTTCAAATTCCGGTTATTATGAAGATGATTCAATTGACAGGGATAATAAAACAGAGAACAGAAATTTAATGCTTGATTTTGAGAAAGAGAGAACTGAAAAAACATCATTTCCAACCCAAACATCGGGCGAAAAGGGGACTCCCACCTCTGAACAGAATCCGGTAAGCTATACTCAAGGGACGGAACGAGTTGCAAATCAGCAAAAGACTATGATTGATCTTTTTACACCTCAAAAAACCGTTTCGGACATTTTACAGGATAATGTTGCCAATACGGTAGCTGCAAAAATACAAAACAACCATATTGACAACATAAAAACGGTTATTGGAATCAACGATAAATTCACCTTTATCAACGATATTTTTAAAGGTGAAATATCAAAATACAACGAAGCAATTGACCGGTTGAACTCCTTTAAAGATTTTCAAGAAGCTCTCAATTATATCAAAAGTTCGGGCTTTGAAACCGGAACAACAGAAAACCAAATTGCATTAGAAAAATTAATCAAGCTTTTAAAGCGTAAATTTTACGAATGATAAATCTATGTTTAAAAAAATACACCGTTTATGAAAAAAAACTTACTACCACTATTTTTCATTTTGATCGTATTTAGCTTCTCGTCCTGCACAAAGATTAAAAGAGAATATTACCCACTAACTTCAATCAACCTGCAGATGATAGAAAACGTAACTCCCGAGGATAGAAGTATTTATTTTCATTTTTACACTATCGAGCTTTATTCATGTTTAAACTATCTTATTCGTTACGATTTTTCCAGAGACAATGGTAATTTAACCATCAACCTAAGAGATGTTGAAAAAAATGATCTGTGTATCAATGGTCAAGGGCCGGCAACAGCAAGTATGAACCTTGGTAAGTACGACAATGGCACCTATCAAATTAACTTGACCGTTGCGGGAGAAACAAATACTGGCACTTTGGAGGTTTCCGATTTGGGCTATGTTTTACATTTCCAAACATTAAACAAACTAAATTTAATTGCTGATACCATGTTTCGAATACCTGAAAACATCTTTTGGGGATATGTTGCCTATCCGAAGGAGGCATCTGCCGGCATAGCTAACCAAGTACTCGATTCACTTGAAAGCCACGGCGCATCACCACATAATTTACAGCATGGCTATTATGGTTATTTTACCATAGAAGAGAATGGAGAAATAACTTTGTTAGATAAATCTGATGCAAACTTTTCGATCAATTTTATTTACAAACAAGAAGACCCTGATGACAACATAAAAGACGTAATCCGATATTTTAATAATCACCATTTAAACGAAGTTTATATTTTTGTACGCACATCAAAAGGACTGGTCTTTAACTCTCCAATGAATATTTAGTTTTTAAAAAAATAATCTGATACGATTACGATTTCATTTTTAATGTTTCATAAAGGAATCAAAACATTTTACAATTGTCTAATCATTCTAAACATTTGAATTATTTAATTTTTTACTCATGAAAAATGGTTTTACACTGTTCTTGTTAACAGTACTTTTTGCGACAGGGATTAACCTAAATATTTTTTCTGCAAATCCACAACTGATTTCCAATCGTTTGACCGAACAAATAGAAACATCTCGTGATGGTGAATTAATAAAGATAAATATCATCATGCGAGAGAAGTTTGATACTTATAATCTTTTGCGCAATGTGGAAGATATGGAAAAAGAGCAACGGCGCAGTTATGTTATTTCTGTTTTAAAAGAGTTTGCTTCACTTTCGCAAAGAGGCATTCTTGAAGATCTAAACATGTTGCAACTCACTGATCAGGTTTCGGATGTCAACGCACTTTGGATTATCAATATAATAAATTGTTATGCAACTCCCACAGCTATTTACAAATTAGCGGAGCGAGCCGATATTGAGCTGATTGACCATGATTTTTATCAGATAATTTTAGATCCATCAGAAAACAAAGAGGCTTATTTTGAAGAGGGCAACGTTAACAACCGCGAGATCACTTGGAACGTAAATAAGGTAAACGCTCCACAAGTATGGGCTTTAGGTTATGATGGCGAGGGTGTAATTGTTGCTTTAATTGATACCGGTGTTAACTATAATCATAATGATCTTAAAGACCATGTATGGGTTCATCCTGATTTCCCCTATCACGGTTATAATTTTGCAAATAATAATAATAACCCTATGGATGATAATGGTCATGGTACACACTGTGCTGGTACTGTTGCAGGCGATGGTAGTTCTGGGTCTCAAACAGGTGTTGCTCCGGCTGCCACGATCATGTGTCTAAAAGTGTTAGACTCTTCGGGAGGCGGTCAACAGAGCAGTATATGGTCAGCCACTGAGTTTGCTGTTGAGCACGGTGCGCACGTACTTAGTTTGTCGCTTGGATGGCTACACGCTTGGGGGCCTAATCGTCAACTCTTCCGTCAAGCCTTTGACAATGTCCTTGCTGCCGGAGTCGTTTCATCAGTTGCTGCAGGAAATGAAGGTGAGCAACAGGGACTTTATCCCGTACCGGATAACATTAGAACTCCAGGTGATTGCCCTCCCCCTTGGCTTCATCCCGATCAAACTTTAACAGGAGAGCTTTCAAGTGTAATTTGCGTCGGCGCAACGAATAGCGGCGATGGAGTTGCCGGTTTTTCAGGTCGTGGGCCATGCACATGGCAGTCCGTTTCACCTTATAACGATTATCCATATCCTAGCGATATAGGATTAATACGTCCGGATATTTCAGCTCCGGGAGTTAATATAAAATCATTAGCTCATTACAGTAATACCGGTTACGAATCGGGCTGGGAAGGAACATCAATGGCTACTCCGTGTGCAGCCGGAATAATGGCCCTTATGTTACATAAAAACCCTCTCCTGACGCCGGCACAGATAAGCCAGATACTTGAAGAGACAACGGTTGTTTTACAACCCGGCAAAAATAACAATTCAGGCTCTGGACGTGTGAACGCATTAGCAGCAATTGAGGCTACCCCAGGCCCTGGCCCAGCATACTATTCCCACAGTATTAATGATGAAACCGGTAACAACAACGGACAATTAGATCCGGGCGAATCGGTAAAATTAACTGTTGCAATGGCCAATTTCAGCGAAATGGTCGTTGACAGCGTAACCGTAAACATTTCAACGCAATCGCCTTATGTTACTATTACTGATGGAACCGAAGAGTATGGAAATTTTGATTTAAACAGTATCATTGAGATAGAGGATGCTTTTGCGTTCGATGTTGCAAATAATGTTCCGGGTGGGGAAGCTATCAAATTTTTCCTTTTAGCAGAAAATGATTATGATAGTTGGGAGAGTAGTTTTACTATTACAGCCAATGGAGTAACAATTACAAGTAGTAACTTTAGCATCAATGACTTTAGTGGTAACGGAAACGGAAATCTCGATCCCGGTGAAAATGCCGATATTCTTATTCAGATTAACAATCTAGGCCAGATAACCGCACCTAATGTAATTTGTACTCTCACATCCACCTCTTCAGATATCACTATTAACAACGGATCGTTTACAATACCCGTTATTGAACCAGGTCAATCGTCTCAGGCTAATTTCAGCGTATCGGTAAGTCCTACTGCCCAAATTGGTTCTATTGCCGAGTTTAACCTTGAAGTTGTTACAGGATATTACCAATATGATTTCTCATTTTTCCCAAAAATTGGATTAATTGTTGAAGATTTTGAAACAGGTGATTTCACGCAGTTTCCATGGATGTTTGCCGGTAATCAGCCATGGACTGTTACAAATACAGGAGCTTATCAAGGTGTTTACTGCGCTAAATCGGGAACTATTAATAACAACGCATCATCAGAAATGAAAATTACCATAGAGGCTTCTGGCGGCGATTCAATAGTGTTCTATCGTAAAGTATCCTCCGAAGCTAATTATGATCATCTCAGGTTTTACATTGACAACACCAAAGTAGGCGAATGGTCGGGCGAGACGGCATGGGGAAGGGTTGCCTTCCCTGTTACCGCCGGAACTAAGACTTTTAGGTGGGTTTATATAAAAGACATTTTTTTCTCCTCTGGTCAGGATTGTGCCTGGGTTGATTATATTGAATTCCCAAGTGTGGTTGACAATAGTCTTGCAGTAAATGCAGGCGCCGATGCAACGATCTGCGAAGGAACATCGCATCAGCTTGATGCTACCGCACAAAATTATACCAGTCTGTTATGGTCAACCTCGGGTACTGGAACATTCAGCGATTCAACAATCCTTAATCCGATATATACCCCCAGTGAAGCCGACATTAATGCCGGCGCCATTACACTCTCTCTTACCGTGTATAATGAGGGTGGAGAATCGCTGACCGATAACTTGATACTTAATTTCCTTTTGTTGCCTTCTACACCAGAAGCTATCACAGGACTTTCACAGGTTTGTATGGGAGAAAACGAAACATACTCCATTAATCAAGTGGCTAACGCAGAATACTATAACTGGATATTAACACCTGCAAATGCAGGATCATTTGCCGGCAACGGAACGGAAATAGTAATTAGCTTCTCCAACAACTATACCGGCGCTGCATCACTGAAAGTATGCGGAATAAACAATTGTGGTATAGGTAATTTTTCTGAAGAGTTTAATATTTTAGTAGAGGATTGTACAGGAATAAACGAGTTGGATACAAGCGGTAAATTTTTTATAACTCCAAATCCAAATGACGGATCATTCATGATTCATTTGAATGATAATATCTCAAGAACAAATATCTTAAAATTAATGAATACCAAAGGACAAGTGATCTTACAGCTACAATTAGAAGATTCGGATCAAATTCAGATGAATACAAAATCACTTGAAAATGGTATGTACTTCATTATGATAGAAAATGAACAATCGGTTTCAATACAAAAACTGATTATCAATAAATAATTAATCTCTTTTTATGCTATTTCAAAATTTAACAAACTTAAGGTATTGCCTTTCATGATAAGAATCGTTTAAAAGTTAAAATCTTGAAGTAGCTATTTTTTAAAAATAGTTTTTATGAAAAAAGTTCTTCTCACCATCCTAACTTTAATTTTTGCTGTAGGCCTTAATGCTGAAACAGTAAAAAAGAATTACCACTTTTCTAATCCTACGTTTGAAACCATAAAAGGTTATCAACAGATTAGTTTCGATGGACTTTTATTAACCGGACAAGCCGGCGAGCCTACTTTGCCATATCAATCCGTTGTATTGCTTATTCCACCTGGACATACTGCACTTAATATTAAGCTTGATTTTGGTGAAGAGATAGAAATGGAAGGCGTATATAATATCTACCCCATGCAATATGTACAGCCTGTTTCTAAAGGAAAATCGGGAATTTTTGCCTTTAAAGAGGATGTTTATAAAAAGGATGCCTTTTATCCTGAAAAGATGGAAGGGGTAATTTCAACACATTTTATGAATGGCTTTGCTGTTGCTATTTCATCATTTACACCTGTACGATATAATCCTTATAAAGGAAAATTGTCCTACTTTGAAGATGTAACAGTAACTATAGAAACTGCGCCTGACTCCAAAGCTATAAAGGCATTAGAAAATATTAATACTTCAACGGCCGTGCTTCAACGGCTTGCATTATTAGTGGAAAATAGTGAAGCTGCCGTTAATTATCCAAAGCGCGAAGTTCGTAACGACGACTATGACCTGCTGATTATCACAGCAGCGCAGTTCGAAAACGCATTTCAACCTCTTATCTCCTTTTATCAGCCCAGAGGAATACGCACCAAAGTAGTCTCTACTCAAACTATCTACTCAACCACTTCCGGCCAAGATAATCAAGAAAAGATAAGAAATTATGTTATTGATCAATATCAAAACAATGGAATCCAGCATCTGACTCTTGCCGGCGACGTAGAGCATGTGCCTTACCGGGGATTTTACTGTTCCGTACAATCATCATCAGTTTATACTGACAATGATATCCCCTCCGACTTATACTTTTCGGCGCTTGACGGAACCTGGAACAATAATAACAACAACCTTTGGGGCGAAATTGGTGAAGACGATCTCTTACCTGAAATAGGAGTTGGAAGGATGAGTTTCAGCTCTCAGTCAGAACTGAGCGCTATGTTAAATAAGATATATAAGTATGTCGGCGAGCCGGTTTTAGGAGAACTTCGCGATCCTCTTCTCGCCGGTGAGCATCTGTACAACAACCCACTTACTTGGGGATGTGATTATTTGGAGTTGCTTATCGGATATCATGACGATAACGGATATACCACCAACGGAATACCAACCGACCATAACATTATGACGATGTGCGATGAAAACGGCACTTGGTCGGCTAACCAATTAAAACAAAAGATAAATCAAGGAACATCATTTATACATCATTGCGGCCATGCAAACTCAAATTATGCAATGAGGTTTTACAATTCTGATATCACAAATTCAAATTTCTCGCAGGTAAATGGTGAAATCCACAATTTTACCCTTGCCTATTCTCATGGCTGTATCTGTGGTGCATTTGATGATAATGACTGCATTGCCGAACGAATGATCAATATAGATAATCTTGCTGTAGCAGTGGTTATGAACTCTCGTTACGGTTGGTTTAATGAAGGACAGACGGAAGGCCCCTCTGCTCACCTTCACCGTGAATTTGTAGATGCTCTTTACACCACAAAAGAGCCTCATATCGGCATGACTCATACCTTATCAAGAATAAAAACCGCACCATGGGTAAATGCGCCAGGACAGTGGGAAGAGGGCGCTTTGCGCTGGTGTTTTTACGATTGTAACGTATTAGGAGAATCTGCTTTAAGAATATGGACTGATGAACCGGTAGATATTACAGCCTCTTACCAAAATGCTTTGCCTATTGGCGTACCCTCTATCCAAATTTCAATATCAGGAAATGGATCAGTTGAAGGTTTGGCCTGCACATTAATAAAGGAAGGGGTTACGCATGGAACAGCAATAACAAACTCATCGGGCCTGGCCGAGATAATTTTCGACCCGCCAATTACTGAACTTGGCGAAGCAATTATTTACGTTTCAGGATATAATTGCCTATTAAATGAATTTCCACTAATCGTTATCCCAAACGATGGCGCTTATGTAATTTATGAATCATCGCTTGTAAATGATTCTCAGGGTAATGGCAATGGATTACCGGATTATACTGAGTCAATTCTTCTGACAACAACTCTAAAAAATGTTGGTTCTTCACAGGCTGACAACGTTACTGCATCACTAACCTCGGCTAATCCTTACGTTACTATTACTAATAACAGCGCCTATTTTGGAACAATTCCAGGGCAAGGTTCATTAACTATTGAAGATGCTTTTGAATTTGATATAGCAGGAAATGTTCCCGATCAACAAGCGATTCTGTTTAACATTGAAGCTGTAGGGCAGAATAACTGGTCTTCCGGCTTCTCCATTATCGCTAATGCTCCTAATTTAGTAAAAGACGACATAATAATAAACGATGCTTCAAACGGTAACAATAATGGAATATTAGATCCGGGTGAAACGGCTGATATGGTAATAACAATCATTAACTCAGGCCATGCTGAGGCCTACTCAGTAAAAGCCTCACTTACTTCAGCCGATCAATATATAACAGTGAACACAACAACACCCCAGAGCTTAGGTAATATGACTCCGGAGCAGTCTATTCCAGCAACTTTTTCCGTTTTTGCCTCGCCAGATACTCCCGCTGGTTATACCGGGCAGATAACTTTAAACATAACAGCACAGCATGGAGTTTCGACTACCCAAACTATCAATTTAAATTTTACCGATTATTGTTATCCTACAGCCAACTGTTCATTTGGTGATGGTATAACAGGTTTTGGTTTAGCTTCGATTAACAATATGAATAATGGTTGCAGCAATAATGGCTATGGAAATTTTACGGATTTGTCAACAGAACTTGAGCCTGGACAAACTTATCAAGTGTCGTTCAAAACCGGTTATAGCAATCAAAAAGTTTGCCTTTGGATTGATTTTAATAGCAACAAGGAATTTGAACAGTCGGAAAGATTGGTTACAGACTTTTCTTTGAGTAACTCAAATCAAGTTTATACAACCACGATCACAATCCCTGAATCCATAACCGGTGGAATTAAACGCTTGCGTATAAGAGCCAGATGGATGGATAGCGCACAAGATCCTTGCGCCAATTTTACTTATGGCGAAACTGAAGATTATACTGTAATTTTCCCAGCCGGTCAAATGAGTATCAACGCTTGGTGCACTCCCGATGAGATTTGCCTATACGATTCTACTCAACTTATGGTAACAGCCACCGGCGGAACGGGCAACTATACCTATTTATGGACACCGGCTGCCGGCCTTAGCGATCCAACCATTCAAAACCCAACAGCATCACCGTCAGAAACTACTACCTATACAGTGGAAGTTAACGACGGCTCTTCATCAATCAGCGCTGATGTGTTAGTTATAGTCAATCCTTTGCCACCAACACCCACCATCGCCTTAACAGGAAACACACTAACTTCAAGTTCCCCAACAGGCAACCAATGGTATTGTAGCCAAGGGGCCATCGAAGGAGCTACAGGACAATCATATACCTGTACATGGGAAGATGTTTATTTCGTAAAAGTAACCAATGAAAACGGTTGCGTTTCGATGCAATCAAACAGCATACATGTTGTAATTTATTCCATAGATGACTTTGAACATGAAACAGATTTCAACATTTATCCAAATCCTTTTAATGATGAGGTTTTTATTAACTCTAAAAATTCAAGCGACAAAGTACTATATGTTTCGGTATTTAATAACCTCGGACAAGAAGTTTTAAAGACAAAAATCAATTCAAAATCAACCTCTTCCGATGAAATAATTAAAATCTCAACTGCTGAACTGGACAATGGCGTGTACTTTTTCAAAATCTACTCCGAAAACAGAGTAATAATAAAAAAATTGATACGCAACAGATAAAACATTGATTTAAAAGTAATTTTCATTTTTTCTCAAACTATATTTTAATACTTGCATATATTTGTATTTTCTTTTAATGAACTAACAAAACAATTATCACCATGAAAAAACTTATATTTTCCATTCTGGCTATATTGTTATCATTTATCTCTTTTAGTCAGAAAAGCTGGGTACCCCTTACATCTGAGCAGCCCTTGCAAAGTAATATCGCCATATTAAGCTCCGATCGTTCAGGGCTTTTACTCGAAGTTACTATTCCGGGAATGTTCAGCGAAGTGATAACACACGAAGAGATGACTTTTCAACGTATCACGCTCGATGACAACAGGACAACCAAAGAGGTCGGACGGCCTGAGTTACCAATGCTTCACAAGCTGATAGGTATTCCTGGAAATCAAAAAATCAGAGTTTCAGTGTTATCAATGGAGACTAAAAAGCTACAAGGTTATTTTATCTATCCTTTTCAAACGCCCACTACCGACAATCCCGGCGGACATAATAAACCATTTGTGATGGACAAGTCATTTTACCAGAAAAACGCAGTCTATCCTTTAGAGAACTTTATTGTTAGTCAGCCTGGCATTTGGAGGGATGTAAAAGTTGCTGGAGTAGAAGTTACCCCATTTAACTACAACCCGGTTACAAAAGAATTACAAATAGTAACTCGTGCAACCCTAAAAGTTGAGTTTTATGGCACAGATGAGCGCACGACATTTAACCCAAAAATGGAATTAACCCCAAAATTCTATCAGATGTATAGCGCTGCCATTGAAAATTTTGATGATTTAGGTTACACACTCACTTATCGGGATAATTCGAACACCAAATACCTTATTATCACTAACAACGAAGCCGTTTCTACTATCCAGCCGCTTATTGATTGGAAAAATCAGATGGGGCATAAAGTAGAATTAAAGCTTATTGAACCCGGTTTTAATACTCCACAGCACTTTAAAACTTACATTACTGAACTTTACAACAACCAGGGTCTTGAGTATATATTAATGGTTGGTGATGCTTATCCTAATGGAGGAAACAGCGGCGGGCCTAATGTGGTTCCAATGTTTTATTGGGCGCCAGGAGGCGGTGAAGACCCATCATACTCCGACAGTTGGTACACATGTATGGATGGCCCCGATGATCACTACGCTGATCTGGCTATCGGACGTTTTGTGTACAATATAAATCAACTGGCACAACTTCAATTACAGATTCAAAAAACATTGAATCACTATATGAACCCAGATTTGTCAAGCAACTGGGCTGAAAACACAATACTCATAGCACATAAAGAATATTATCCTGGGAAATACACCCAATGCTGTGAAGAGATAAGGACATTCCCTTATGCGTTGCAAACGCCAATTTTCGAAAAAGCTTATGGCGGCCAAGGCTATTCTAATGCCCAAGTAGTAAATTATGTAAATACTACCGGTTGCGGCATTTTCAACTACCGCGGCCACGGCAGTACTACCGAACTATGGCAATGGACAACAGTGAGCCCGTTGAGTTTCACAGCCACCCAGGTTGCACAGTTGACCAATCCAAGCAGATTGTTCGTATTCTTTGATGTTTGCTGCGACAACATGGATATTGTCTCTTATGCCGGTGAATGTCTTTGCGAATCATTTATGAAACACAGCGGCGCGTCAGTTGCCGTAAATGGCGCTATCATTCCATCATATACCATCCCCAACCATGATTATGATAAAGAGATGTACAAAGCAGTCTATCATGAAGGTATTACTAACATAGGATATGTTACAAACTTTGCCAACCTTACGGTTTTAAATGTACATGGTAATATTGGCCGTTCAAATGTAAGAACATATTTATGGTTAGGCGATTCTTCTCTTGAACCCTGGACTAAACTGGCATCTGAAATGACTGTTACACATGACGATCAGCTATTTCTTGGACTTTCGGAATATCCAGTACAGGTGCTTGCAAATGGAATTGCTGTGGAAAATGCGATGGTTTGTGTTTCAAACGAAGAGGGTAGTGTATATGCCGTCGGTTATACTGATGGAACTGGATTTGTCAACGTACAATTTGATTCGCCTGTCGAATTTCCTGGTGAAGCAACTGTTACAATAACAAAATTCAATTGTCTGCCTTATCAAGCTACAATACCTATAATTCCGCAAGACGGACCTTATGTAGTAAAAGATTCCTGGTTGATTAACGATAATGTAGGCGGAAATGGCAACGGACTCATGGATTATGCTGAATCAATTTTGCTGACTTTAAGTGTGAAAAATGTGGGAACAGAGCTTGCACAAAACGTAAATGTAACGCTATCTACCACAGATCCCTACATCATTATTACCAATGCAACTGCTTCTTACGGAAATATCGGACCAAACGCATCCGTATCCCTTACCGATGCCTTTGCCTTTGATGTCGCCGAAAATATTCCGGATAATCATTCGGTTCTTTTTGCTGTAACAGCTACCGATGGCACGAATATATGGAATAGTAATATTGTAATTACCGGGCGTGCACCTGTTCTTGCTTACGATAGCTTTACCATACTTGATCCAAACGGTAATAATAATGGAAAAATTGATCCGGGCGAAGAAGCTACAATAGTAGTTACTGTGAAAAATACCGGATCAGCCGATGCAACCGGCGTTTTAGGATTATTATCAACTAATGATGCCTACCTACAGGTAACACAAATAGGAGCTGTTGCAATTGGAAATTTAACTTCAGGCGATTCAGGTACCGCCTTTTTTAGCGTTTATGCTTCGCAAAATGCCCCAGCAGGACATTCTGCAGAATTATCAATTAATATTACCGCTGACCATAACCTCTCAGAAACAGATAACTTCAATGTAATAATCGGACAAATTCCGGTAGTCATCATCTGCCTTGATCCTAACCACAATTCAGGCCCTAAAATTCAAACAGCATTAAATACACTTGGTATTACCTCCGAATATGTTACTTCAATCCCTACAGATCTTAATCTATTCTCATCTGCATTTGTTTGTCTTGGAGTTTATAGTAGCAATCACGTTTTAACTACACCACAAGGTCAGCAGCTTGCTGATTTCCTTAATGCCGGCGGTTCGCTTTATATGGAAGGAGGCGATACCTGGTATTACAATCCTAAGACTCCTGTACATACAATGTTTAAAATTAATGGGGTGAGCGACGGGAGTGGTGATCTTTCCACTATAAACGGACAGACAGGAACCTTTACTGAAGGTATGTCGTTCACTTACAACGGCGACAATAACTGGATTGATAGAATTGAACCTATTGCGCCAGCCGTTAAGATCTTTCAAAATCAATCGCCTCCATACGGCACTGCTGTTGCATACGATGCCGGCACTTACAAAACTATAGGAGCTTCCCATGAGTTTGGAGGATTAACCGATGGCGCATCAACAAAAGTTGCACTGATGGAAGAATATATGAACTTTTTTGGATTGATACCATCAGGTGTTACAGCAAATTTCGTGGCTGATCAAACCGAAATATGTGTAAATAACCAAGTTCAATTTACCAGTAACTCTATTGGCTCCATAAACGAATGGTTTTGGGAATTCCAGGGTGGTACGCCAGCAACATCTACCGAGGAAAATCCATTAATCACATATTATTTTAACGGAACTTTTAATGTCTCCCTTACGGTAACAGGAGAAAATGGATCAAACACAATGACCAAAAACAATTATATTAATGTTTCACCACCACCAAGCGCCGCTGCTACTCCAACGGGTGTAACTGCGCTTTGTCAAAATGCAGCCAATACTACCTATACAACAACTGGCGCTACCCATGCTACACAATATACCTGGACACTCACGCCTACCAATGCCGGCGTCATTTCAGGAAATGGATTAACAGCTGTTGTTGATTGGGATGATAATTTTTATGGTTCTGCCGAAATAATGGTTTCCGGTTCCAATAATTGTGGTCAAGGTGCAAACTCGCCATCACTTATTATCACTATAGATCCGCTACCATCGCCTGCTGGCGAAATATCGGGTGACACTATTGGTTGTCAGGGAGAAACCGTTTTATATACTGTCGAAACTATTGCTAATTCCGAATCCTACAACTGGGTACTTACTCCGTCATACGCAGGTAGTTTACAAATAAACAACAACGAAGTGAACATAACCTTTAGTGATAAATATCTCGGAGATGCAACATTAAAAGTATGCGGTGTGAATGCTTGTGGAGAAGGAGAATTTTCCAACTTGTTTGATATTTTTATAGAAAACTGCATTGGCATAAATGAATTATATGGTGAAAAAGAGATCACACTCTATCCAAATCCAAGTAACGGTACTTTTACAATTGAATTTGACCTTCGGGATATAGTAGAGATTACCATTATCAATACATTAGGTAAAGAGGTGTACAACTCCGGCCAGCTTACCCTTTCCGGCAAAACATATCATAATATTGAAATAAAACTTTCGGATGGGGTTTATTATCTAAAAGCTGAAGGACCAAAAACACATTTAACTAAGAAACTTATGATAGTTAAATAATTATGTTTATATCAAAAACATAACAACTAACAGGCTGACGAATAATTTTTATTGTCAGCCTGTTTCTTTTAAAAATATTTTGAAAAACACTATTTAAAAAAGGATGTAATGGTTAGAGAAACACAAATTTGGATAGCAAAAATTAGTAAGCGCCGGCTTGTAACAATCTTAATTCTTTTATCATTAATGCCACTATGCATGGTCTTTCCCCAAGATATTGCAATAGATTTTGGCAAAGCAAAGACAGGGGTAACTATTAAAGAAGATAGTTTTGATCATTTGAGTATTACCCTTCAGTTCGAAGGGATCACTTCCTTTCATGTATCAACTGTAAAAGGGGATTTTAATGAGATCGGCATTCCCGGACTATACTCAATCGGCCGATTAGGAACACCAAAGTTACCGGCAGTAAAAAAACTGATTGAAATTCCTCATGGCGCTGAATTTTCGGTTGAAATAAAAAATTATTCCGTGAAAGAATACAAACTTTCTGACTATGACATAATATATCCTATAATGCCTGTTCAGCCGTCCATACGAAAGGATCAAAATTCAGAAGATATCCCTTTTGAGTTTGACGAAAATATTTACCAGAGCGATGGTTTTCTTGAACCTCAGCTTGCCACGCTTGAAGAGTTAGGTATTTTGCGAGGAATAAGGCTTGCCAGGCTTACAATAGCGCCCGTTAGTTATAATCCGGTAAAAGGTGTAGTCAAAGTGGTTAATGATGTCGAAGTTGAAATAACATTTCGCAATACCGACCCTGCTTTGCATCAATATATCAAGGCTTCCACCTACTCGCCCTATTTTGACGTCGTACAAAATACAATGTTAAATCGCCTTGAGCATAGCTATCCGGCTCATCCAGATTTAACTAAATATCCTGTTAAATACCTTATTGTCTCTCCTCGAATGTTTGAAAATGACCTTCAGCCATTCATCCAGTGGAAGACCAAAAAAGGGTTTAAAGTTATTACCGGCTATACCGATCAGATCGGCACCTCGTACAGCGCTATCAGAAGTTGGGTTCAATCACAATATAACTCGGGAACGCCTACTGATCCTGCTCCCTCATTTCTTCTTATCGTAGGCGACACTCCACAAATTCCATCAACTACAGGGTCCGCCTCAGGTAAAATGACCGATTTATATTATGGAAGCGTTGATGGAGATTACTTTCCTGATATGTATTACGGCAGGTTTTCGGCAACTAATTCTGCTCAGTTAGTTGCCCAAATCAATAAAACCATCTATTACGAGAAGTATCAATTTGCCGATCCTACCTATCTTAATAACATAACGCTAATTGCCGGAGCAGATTCATACTGGAATCCAAAAATCGGACAGCCATGCATACTTTATGGAACTACCAACTATTTCAATACAGCACACGGATATAATGCTATTAATGTTTACCTGAACTCATATTCAGGATGTTACGATCCTTCCAGAATCGCCGTTAGCCTTATCAACTATACAGCTCACTGCAGCGAAACATCATGGGGAGACCCTATGTTGAGCAAGAGTATGGTTAATAGTTTTGTGAATATTGGTAAATACCCGGTAGCTATTGGTAATTGCTGCCTTTCTGCTAATTTTGGAACATCCGAATGTATTGGCGAAACATGGCAAAGAGCTGCAAACAAAGGATCAGTAGCATACATCGGCTCTTCGCCAAGCAGTTACTGGTTTGAAGATTTTTATTGGTCTGTTGGCGCATTTCCAATACAAGGTTACAATAACGGATATGTACCTACCTATGCAGAAACAACATGGGGAGCCTATGATGCCCCTTTCGTAAGTGATTACGTAACAACAGGATCTATGGTATTTGTTGGAAATCTCGCAGTTACTGAAGTACATATTCAGGGGTATCCTTCACATTCAAGCCCGCTCTACTACTGGCAAGCATATAACGTATTGGGCGATCCGTCGTTAGTACCATTTTACACCCAACCCGATCCTAACACAGTAACTCATACGCCGTTTTTCCCAATCGGTCTCGACACTTATGAAGTAAACGCTTTGCCAGGTTCTTATGTAGCCATTTCCAAAGATAACGTGTTGCACGGCGCTGGATTAGTAGGAGTAAACGGTGTGGCTCAGATTATGATCAATCCGGTTCTATCTGCAGGAATGGTGGATATTGTTGTTACCAAACCTCAACATATCCCATATATAACACAAGTGCCTGCGGCAGCTTTGCAAGGACCTTATATAGTACTTGAGAGTTTTACTATTAATGATGAGAGTGGTAATAACAATGGAAAAGCAGATTATGATGAAGATATCTGGTTGAATTTAACTTTTAAAAATATAGGAGCCGATCCCTCCTCCGATTTAACAGTAACCATTTCCGGCGACGATGATTATACAACTATTACTAGCCTGCCATCGCAGAGCTTTCAATCTATCCCAAACGGAGAAATGTTTACACTTAACAACGCTTTCAGTATTAAGATAAGTTCATATCTACCCGATCAGCATTTAAGTAATTTTCAACTTCAAATCACTGATGGTAATAGTGATTGGAACACATCATTTAAAATAACACTAAATGCTCCACAGCTTGAAATAGTTGATCTTACAATTGACGACCAAACTAACGGTAATGGAAACGGACACCTGGATCCCGGCGAAACAATCAACTTGAACTTTACATTGAGTAACAATGGCGGTGCAGATGCAAAAAATGTCAATGCATTATTAACTTTCGACCCATCAATATTTAATATTGGATCAGAAATTATTATGCCCGGAAATATTGGATCGGGAGAACAGAAAGAGTGGTTTGTAATCATAAATGTTTTGCAAAATGCTCCTACCGGTATTTTTACTCACCTCCATCTTATGCTAACAACAGGTCAATATTCCGAACTTAAAACCTTTGATCTCACCTTAGGAGTTGATAATAACATCGAAGATTTTGAAAGCGGTGATTTCTCAATGTTTCCATGGCAATTTTCCGGAAATGCAAATTGGACTATCACAAATGTTTCTCCCTACGAAGGAAATTTCTGCGCTAAATCAGGAGCTATTTCACATAACAAAACTTCGGTAATGCAAGTAACTGTTACTAACTTACTCCCGGGTGAAATGTCTTTTTGGCACAAAGTTTCATCGGAAACTAATTATGACTTTTTACGGTTTTATATTGATGGTGTACAAAAGGACACCTGGTCGGGAAACACTTCGTGGCAACAGGCTACCTACCCCATAACAGCAGGCCAGCATACATACAAATGGGCTTATACAAAAGATATCTCAGTAAATTCTGGTAGCGACTGCGCATGGGTTGATCTGATTACCTTCCCGATAAATGCCACTGCAGGAGCGTTAGAGGTTAACATACAAGCTAATCAAACCATAATTGAAGCAGGTGATTTTATTCAGTTTTATGACATTTCTTCCGGTTTTCCACTTAATTTCAATTGGAATTTCGAAGGAGGAATACCTGCAACATCAACTAATAAAAATCCAATGATAACCTATGAGCAACCCGGAAATTACAATGTATCGCTAACAATTAGCAATGCAAACGGGCAAGCCTCAAAAACTTTTGAAAACTATATCGTCGTAACGTCGTCAATCATTAGTCAAACCTTTTATATCCCTGCTGGATGGAGCGGCATCTCATCTAACCTTATTCCACAGAATACAATAGTCGGAAATATCCTTCAGCCAATCCTTAACGACCTTATTGTTTTGCAAAATATGAATGGTGTATTTTATCCTGAGATGGGGATTAACACCATAGGTTTGTGGGACTACAAGCAGGGTTACAAAATAAAAACCAATGCGGAAACTCAATTAAACATAACCGGTTGGCAAAATGAACAACAAACTTTAGACTTAATAGCAGGTTGGAACCTGATACCTGTTATGAGTAATTTAAATCAAAATATAGAGTTGCTTTTCAGTGGCCTGCCCCAGAATGGGTTGCTGGTAAAAGAGGTGGCGGGAACTTCACTCTACTGGCCAGAAATGAATATTAATACTTTATTGGAACTTGAACCCGGAAAAGCATATTTTGTAAAAATAGTCAATCCTGCAACAATATATTTTATGAATGATCCTTTGAAATAAATATTAAACATTAATTTATCTAACAATCTGCTAAATCTATAGAAATTAGCATAATACGTTGAATGAATATGAAAAAAATTAGCTTAACCCTTCTTTTAATAATTTACTTTTTAGTAACTGCCAAAGCTGAAGATTTCAATACCACGTTTACCTATCTTTCTGAAACTTCATCAAGAGTTGAATTTAAACTTGATAATTTTTATCTTCAACAAATTAACTTGGGCGGAACCGATTATACCCGGATAGATTTTGCTGGTAGAGTAACCACGATGGACGAAGGTTTTGCCGAGCTTCCTTTTGTCAATGTCAACATAAGTCTAAGTCCTTTAAAAAACCTCTCATACAAAATCGTCTCTACAAAATATACCGACTATCTGCTGGATTTTCCTCTTGTGCCCTCACGCGGGGTTATTTATCGAAACCAAGACCCATCCACTATCCCATATCGAATTGCATCGGAATCATTAATAGATGATTATTATCCTGCACAGCTTATCGAAATGATGGATCCCTACATAATCAAAGATGTAAGAGGAACAACCTTATATTTCTATCCTTTTCGTTATAATGCCGTTCAACGCATTCTGAGGGTATATACAGAGATAATTGTACAACTTGATGAAGATGACACCGATCCTGTAAACCCGCTACTTAACCCTTCAGGAAGGTATTTCACCGAAATGGAAGAACTTTATCGTTCAGTTTTTATCAATTACGAAAGTCCTGTTGACTACCCCAATATTGGCGAAACGGGTGATATTTTAGTCATTACCACCACTCGGGACGAAACGGCAATACAGCCTTATATTAACTGGAAAAAGGAAAAGGGCTACAATGTGTGGAAAGAGGTAGTAACTGCCGGAACTAATGTAAAAAATCTGATCAAGCAAAAATATAATGCCAATCCGGCAATCTTATTTGTACAGCTTGTTGGCGACTGGGCTGATATCAAATGCGACATTGGCGGGGAAGAAAATGCGCCCATGGATCCCATGTTAGGCTGTGTTGTAGGTACAGATAACTTCCCTGATATTGCTATAGGGCGGTTCTCGGCAAATTCGGACACTCATGTTACTATACAGGTTAACAAAAGCATTAATTACGAAAAAAATCCGTCAGGAGTATGGTACGACAAGGCAATTAGCGTGGCCAGCAACGAGGGCGCCGGAATTGGAGATGATGGAGAAATTGATTATCAACATACTAATATAATATACAACTACAAACTAAACCCATTTACTTACAATACCCACTACACTGTTTATGAACCCTCTGGTACAGCGACAATGGTTAAAAATGCTATCGAAAACGGAGCCAGCATTATTAACTATTGTGGACATGGCTCCAAGACATCGTGGGGAACGACCGGCTTCAACAATAACAATGTAAACCAGCTAACAAACGGCAATAAGTTGCCTTTTATATTTTCAGTAGCCTGTCTTAACGGCGCTTTTCATTCCGGCGACTGCTTTGCCGAAGCG
The DNA here is from genome assembly GCA_012516825.1 of Lentimicrobium sp. GTDB lineage: Bacteria > Bacteroidota > Bacteroidia > Bacteroidales > 4484-276 > RZYY01. Next base: position 31,918 of record JAAYWF010000042.1, read on the forward strand.
TGGCTACGCAAAAATAATGGTGGCGCCGTATGGACTATTATGTCCACTGTGAATCAACCATGGCAGCCTCCAATGAGAGGTCAGGATTATTTTAATGATATCCTTACAGGCGGATATAACTATAACACAAATCCGGGAAATGGAATAAACACCACCGAAGGCAGGACAATACTCGGCTCAATAGCGCTAAACGGGTTAGTACTTATGTACACTGAATCTTCTAACTCCTCCGACCTGAAAACCTTACAAACATGGACAACCTTTGGTGATGTCGCCTTACAAGCAAGAACCATGACTCCTAAAACTCTTACTCTTACAAACACAAACCTACAAGCTGGTTTACCATTCGAAACGATTGTAAAAGCTAATGGCGCTCCTGTTAAAAATGCATTAGTCGCTTTATCGCAAAATGGAACGTACGTAAAAGCATATACCACCCAAAATGGAGCCGTTTCCATTCCAAATAATTTTATTCCCGGCGATGTATTATTAGTGGTTACCGCATTTAACTGCAACACTATATATCAAACTATACAATCGGCGCCTGCAGCCGGTCCGGCAGTTTATTTAGATGAAGTAACCATCAATGATACTTATGGAAATAATAATGGTCAACTCGATTATGGAGAAACGGTAGGATTGAATGTAAGTTTAAAAAATAGCGGTTTAGAATTAGCCAAAAATGTAAATGCCACTCTTTCTTGCAACGATGATTATATAACGATACTGAATGGTAATACCTTCTTTGGAAATATCGGAATCGAAAACACAGTAACCGTTTCCAATGCCTTTACCATAAAGGCTGCTCCTGAAACACCCGACAATCACGAAGTGTTGTTTAGCATTATAGCCACTTCAGAAGGCTCTTCCTGGGAAAGCTTCTTTAGCCTTACTGCCTATTCAGCCGTATTAAATTATGATAGCCATACTATCAGCGATCCGACAGGTAACAA
>JAAYWF010000006.1 GCA_012516825.1 Lentimicrobium sp.
AAATCAATTCATTCAAATTCAACGATATTTAACTATAATTAAGATAAAAACAAATACCCGTTACCTTCACTTTTTCCATTGAGGGGGGAAAATCTACTTACAATTTTAGTGGAGGCTAACCTTATCAAATATCCTTTTAATAGCCCCTCAAACAAATTCTTACACTTCAAATTTCATTTCGCCACTCCATTGGTTGAGGAAATAAAATATATTTTTGTAAAATAAAATCAGAAATTGATGGAATTGAGTGAATATATAGAGTCAGAAGGCTCGGCGCTAAAGATAAATGTTGGCGTCAATCAGCCTGAGCAAATTAATCCGGCAGCATTAAATCGTCTCAGGAAGCATCGTCATATAACTTTTAGCGCTGATGAGTATGTACAGGCAATTCTTTCGGGCGATCGTATGATGCTCAGCAGAGCCATTACCATGATTGAAAGTATAAATCCTACCCATCAGGCTATTGCTCAGGAGATCATCGAAAAGTGCTTACCTCATTCGGGGAAATCGCTTAGGGTAGGTATCACAGGTGTTCCTGGCGCTGGCAAGAGCACATTTATTGAAGCCCTTGGGATGTATGTTACCTCTTTAAAGCATAATCTTGCTGTGTTAGCCATTGATCCCAGCAGCAGTCGTTCAAAAGGCAGTATTTTAGGTGATAAAACACGGATGGAGGAGCTGTCAACAAACGAAAAAGCATTTATCCGCCCTTCGCCTTCGGGCGGCTCATTAGGAGGAGTTGCCAGAAAAACAAAAGAGACAATTATCCTGTGTGAAGCAGCAGGATTTGATGTAATATTTGTCGAAACGGTAGGTGTCGGTCAATCGGAAACGGCTGTTCACTCGATGGTTGATTTTTTTCTTTTACTTATGTTGGCTGGCGCCGGCGACGAGCTTCAAGGCATAAAACGGGGAATAATGGAGATGGCCGACGCTATTTTCATCAACAAAGCCGACGGCGACAACCGCCAGAAAGCTAACCGGTCAAGGTTGGAATACAAAAACGCATTGCACCTTTTTCCGCCTACCGAATCAACATGGAAACCCGTTACCGGAATATGCTCGGCATTAACTAAAGAGGGAATACCGGAGGTGTGGGATACAATAAAGAAATATCAGGATTTGACAATAAGAAACGGATATTTAAAGAAGAAAAGAGAAGAACAGAAAAGTATCAGCATGTTAGAAACCATCAGCGAAAGCCTTAACAACGACTTTTATGCTACTGAAAAAATAAAAAGCCTCTTGCCCGCTATCCGTCAGGAGATGCTCGACGATAAGATAAGCGCTTACGTTGCAGCTCAAAAGCTCATTGACATCTATTTTGATGAAAAAAGAAAACCAACCTCGCCCTCTCTTTGATGAATTATCTTGCCCATTTATACTTATCCTTTGGCCACGACGATGTATTAGTTGGAAATTTTATTGCCGATAGGGTTAAAGGCAAGCAGTTGTACGATTATCCTTTAGGAATACAAAAGGGAATAATCATGCATCGAAAAATTGATGCTTTCACCGACCGGCATGATGTGGTAAAGCGTAGCAAATCAAGAATTAGAGATCGTTGTCGCAAATTTTCCGGGATTGTAACCGATATCTATTACGATCATTTCCTTAGTTCATTATGGTTACAATATTCTGATGAGCCGCTTTTGCAGTTTACGCGCAACTGCTATAAAACCCTGTTTCGTTATTATTTTATCATGCCTTCGCGGCTAAAAAGGATTTTGCCATGGATGGCTGCAGGCAACTGGCTTTACTCCTATCGCGACATAGATTATATCAGCATCGTGCTTAAAAGGTTTGCTTCAAGGATAAATTTTGATTCGGGAATTGAAAATGGAGCAACCGAGCTAAGGCTTCATTATCAGGAGTTACAGCAAGATTTTCAAGAGTTCTTCCCTGAGCTTATCGAATATTCTAAAGGCCTTATGGAGCAGCCGCCCCATTTGGCTCACGTAAGATAGCTATTCTCCAACAACAGTAATTATTAGCTTACGGGCTTGAGCGCGGCTACGAAACTCGCATAGATATATCCCTTGCCATGTACCGAGATTAAGGCGACCGTTAGTTATGGGTATGGAGACCGAATGACCGATAAGCGTTGTTTTAATATGTGCCGGCATGTCGTCAGGGCCTTCAAGAGTATGTTCAAAATAATCTTGATCTTCGGGCGCTAATCTGTCAAAATACTCCTCCATGTCAGTAAGTACAGTGGGATCGGCATTTTCATTTATGGTAATAGCCGCCGAGGTATGTTTAACAAAAACTTGTACAAACCCGGTCTGTACCAATCCAATTATCTGTTTCTCGATAAGATGAGTTATAAGATGAAAGCCTCTTTTAAAAACGGGCAGATTTATTTCGCACTGATGCACCATAAAATCAAAATTTCATTCAAATATTAAACAAAAAAATCGGTAATAAAGGCTTTACCCACTCTGAAAACGAAGTTTTTCAAGGATTCGTGTATTTAACATTTGAGTATATCATATTCAGCTACTCCCCAATTCTACTATTATATCCCAAACGTTTGCACACCAAGGTTTAACCATAGATTTTTACTTTGCCCTGTTCAATTAATATTAGCTACGCAACTTTACAAAGCAATTCGGCGCCAAAATTTTGTAAAAAACAGAGAATTAAGACTTGAAAACAACCCCCTTCACCCCTCAACCCATCCAAATTGCCAATTGCCAATTGCTAATTGTTAATTGC
>JAAYWF010000007.1 GCA_012516825.1 Lentimicrobium sp.
AAAAATACTAAAAATTAGCGTGTTAAGCTTTAAAAAAGCAAGTTTCGAGTAATAAAACCATAGTGATAATCAATCAACTTTGTTTAATTAACTGCAAATTACTAACGATTTGAAGTTAATTAGATAAGTTTGCAGAAAAAAAATATGGATAGCGAGAAACGTTACAACTTACGTGGTGTATCCGCCTCAAAAGATGATGTTCATAAGGCTATTAGGAACATTGATAAAGGTTTGTTCCCAAAGGCATTTTGTAAAATTATACCTGATTTTGTAGGTCAGCATCCTGATTATTGTAACATTATGCACGCTGATGGAGCTGGTACAAAATCATCACTTGCCTATGTTTACTGGAAGGAGACCGGCGACATATCTGTTTGGCGGGGTATAGCTCAGGATGCTATAGTTATGAATATTGATGATTTGTTATGTGTAGGAGCAACCGATACAATTTTATTGTCGTCAACCATTGGGCGCAATAAAAATCTTATTCCTGGCGAAGTAATAACTGAAATAATTTCCGGTACTGAAGAGTTTCTTGAAAAAATGAGAAATCATGGCATAGAAATTTACAGTACAGGGGGCGAAACTGCTGATGTTGGCGATCTGGTGCGTACAATAATTGTAGATTCAACAGTTTTTACCCGCATGAAACGAAGTGAAATCATAGATAATTCCCGTATCAGGCCTGGTGATGTTATTGTAGGGCTGGCCTCTTTTGGGCAGGCAGATTATGAAGAGTGTTACAACAGTGGCATTGGTAGCAATGGACTTACCTCAGCCCGCCACGATTTATTAAATCGCTCAGTGGCCATTAAATATCCTGAGTCTTACGATTCGCTAATACCGCAGGACTTGGTCTATTCAGGCGGGCTTAATCTTACTGATGAAACGGAAATAAAGGGAATGAATGTCGGGAAACTATTACTGTCGCCAACAAGAACGTATGCTCCCGTTATGCACAAAATATTGAAAGTATTTAGAAATCAAATACATGGAATAATTCATTGTAGTGGTGGTGGACAAACAAAAATTTTGCACTACGTTGAAAATATTCATGTTGTTAAAGACAACTGCTTTCCTATTCCACCTCTTTTTCAAACAATCAAACAGCAATCCGGAAGCAGCTTGTACGAAATGTACCGCGTTTTCAATATGGGGCATAGAATGGAAATTTACCTTGATAAAGAGATAGCTAAAAAGGTTATTAGCATTTCAGAATCTTTTGGTATCGAAGCAAGAATTATCGGCTTTTGCGAGAAAACAACCGGAAGAAAACTTTCTATTCACACTAATGAAGGAGTATTAGCCTATTAATCAATTTGCCCGATCCGAAAAGCAATTTTAGCAACGAATATTTCAGTTTTATTTAGTGTCCATGCATAAATATTAAAAAAAATAAGTCATTGATATTCTGCAACATATTTGAAATGTAAAACACGCGAATACCAGTAAATTTCGTTTTCAGTGAGGACTTATCAATAAATTAAGAAATCATTAGTGATTTTTATTAAAAAGTACAAAGACAAATATTATTGCTACTTATTTTTTTTTGTTTGATGAAAAAACAGTTTTGTTTTATCTTTGCCATAAACACCAAAACACCTACTTATGAAAAAGATATTAGTCCCTGTAGATTTTTCCGATCACACCGAAAACGTGTGCAGATTTGCTTATGAGATTGCCAAAAAAACTGGAGCCGAACTTCGCCTCTTTCATGCTTATCTCGATTATGTAATTGTTTCGGGTAGCGCCTTTCCTTATTCGGTTGACATAAGTGAAATGTTCAATCAAGAGGTTATGGTAAAAGTGAGGGAAGATGCTAAAAAAGAGTTGCTTAACATCGAAGAAGAGCTAAATAGGAAAATTAAAGCCGAAAACATTGATAACGTCCATGTAAAGCATACTTTAACAGGTGGAATCCCCGAAGAGGAGATTATCAATATTTCAGAAGCATGGGAGCCCGATCTTATTGTGATGGGGACTCATGGAAAAGGACAAAAAGATTTTTTAACAGGAAAAATCTCTACCAAGGTAGTGCAGAATGTAAATTGCCAAATACTCACTATCCCACGATGTGCAAGATATCATGGATTTGATAATATGCTATATGCCACCGATTTTAACGATGAGGATGTATATGATTTGCAACGACTAATTGATCTTATCTCTAACTATAATCCTGTAATTCATTGTCTTCATATCAATTTTGATGCTGACCATAGTGCAGATATT
>JAAYWF010000285.1 GCA_012516825.1 Lentimicrobium sp.
AATATCCAAATCAGACATGATTTTGATACGTGCCACAATGGCTTGGCGCAAATGGCGTGGCGCGTCAATATAAGGAATTAAACTGCCGTCAATGCGCAGGCGCACGCCCACATTGGCTTTGCCAAGGCCCGGCTCGATGTGAATGTCAGAGGCTTTCTTGTGGTATGCCTCCAAGATGACTTTATTGACAAATCTAACCACTTCATTTTCAGAGGTGGCATTGGGTATATAGTTGTCGTCTTCGCCCTCTTCCACCATGGGTCGGCTCATATTGGCCAAGAGCTCATCTAAATTACCGCCAGAGGCATCGGCCACACCAAAAATCAAATCCAAGGTTTCGTTAAACTCTTGATGCGAGGTAACCACGTATTTGAACTGTGTCTCGCGTGGAAACATGTGCTGCACCACATAAGTGGAGCGCACTTGCTCGGGATCCAAGCACATCACCAACAAGCCGTCAAACGTTTCTTCCAACGGAATCCAACCTTGTTCCGACAAGAAATCACGCTTTAAAGCGCCGTGTAATTTATCGGTATTGAAACGCGCTTTGCTAAACGGTTCATAAGGTACGCCGTAAAACAAGCCCAATGCTTGCCCAATTTGTGCGGGTGTGACTTTGTATTGGTCAATCAACAGCTGCTCGATCGTGCCGTCTTTATCGCCCCGTTTGTCAATGCATGCTTGCAATTCCGTCATGCCAATAGCGCCCGCATGCACCAAACCATCATATTTGCTGGGACTGCGCGGTCCGGTTTTCTTTGTACTTGCTGTGGTGGCCATAGGGTTGGATAGTTTGTTCTGTTGAATATTAAACTGATGTCTGAAGTGTGCTTATGTCATCCACAAAAGGATAGCAATAAACCTACGAAAAGTCACTGGTTCCGTCCCAAGACGAATCTAATGACTGCAATCTTAGCAAAGCGATACGCCTTAGGTAAAAAGCGTACATCATATTTGATGGGTTTATGGCTATAAGTTCCTTTAAATACCGATTACTGATGTCCCATTGCTGCAATCTGTATGCTTGGAGAGCCAATTGCCAAAGCGCCAATTCATCTTTCTCATACTTTTGATTCACATTGTCATCAGTGTTATGAGAGCCTATTGCGGCATTCTCTGCGATAGTTCTCGCCATCGGCGTGTATATCGACAAGACTTGCGTTTTACCATGCACCCGCACTTTATCAACTTCTTGCCAAACAAAGGTCTTCGCATGGCTCATTGTGGTGGTGCTTACCAATATGGCTACAGAGTAAGTTTTACTTAACTCCTGCAGTCGTGACGCCAAATTCACCGCATCACCAACTGCAGTGTAGCTGCGTCTAATTTCAGAGCCCATATCGCCAACACACATCATGCCAGTATTTATGCCAATGCCAACTTGTACGTTAGGCATACCAAGTCTTTGTTGCACTAGGTTAATTTCTGCAAGCGCATCCACCATATCAAGAGCTGCAAGTACAGCTTGGTTGGCATGGTTGCTTGTTTGTGTGGGTGCGCCCCAAAATGCCATGACACAATCACCCGTGTATTTGTCTATAGTGCCGCCGTGCTTCAGAATGACACGGCTTATTTGCGTAAATACCCTGCTCAGCATGGCTTGTACATCGCTAGGTAACAA
>JAAYWF010000043.1 GCA_012516825.1 Lentimicrobium sp.
TACAGAAAATCAGATCTGCAGAAGGATTTGGAGAGCATTCTTTATCTATTTATAAAAAAATTCTTGACGAACTTGTAAAATTTCAAATGGTTGCCGGGAAATCGCTCGATTACTCAGTCTGTTATCCTGCCTCTTACTTTGATGAGCAGGCTTATATGTGGGATTTGAATTATTTCAAGTATAACTTTTTGAAGCTGGCAAACATACCTTACAATGAATTTTCGTTGGAGAATGATTTCAAGATGTTGACACGTTTACTTTTGACCGCTGATCATCATTATTTTGTTTATCGTGATTTTCAGACACGAAACATTTTGTATCGTAATGACGAACTTTACTTTATTGATTACCAGGGTGGGCGAAAGGGTACACTTCATTATGATGTAGCTTCATTGCTTTTTCAGGCCCGAGCCGAAATACCGTTTGGAGATCGTGAGCTATTACTTGATTACTATATTTCGCAAGCTGGTAAAATTGAGCCGGGCATCTTGAGAAACTTTAAAGATCATTATTATCTTTTTGTGCTGATAAGAGTGCTTCAAACCTTAGGAGCTTATGGTTTTAGAGGTTTACATGAAAAAAAACAATATTTCATTTCAAGTATTCCTTTGGCTTTAATTAACGTAAAGTGGCTGCTTGAAAATGAAAAAATTCCTGAAACTTTGCCTGAGATCAGAAAAGTTCTTGAGGCTACTCTTGAAAGCAATTCATTGGATGCGTTGGTAAAGCCACGACTAATTTTAAAGATTAATAGTTTTTCGTATAAACGCGGTTTTCCAGCCGACACCTCGGGGCATGGCGGTGGTTTTGTATTTGATTGTAGGGCGCTTCCAAACCCGGGACGTTACCCTGAATATATCCAAATGACAGGATTAGATGAGCCGGTTCAAGCATTTTTTTCTAATTATCCCGAAATAGATGTTTTTATTGAAAATGCTTACAATTTGGTTAAGCCGGCTGTAGAGGTGTATGTAAGTCGGGGATTTCAGCACCTGATGGTGAGTTTTGGTTGTACCGGCGGGAGGCATCGCTCGGTTTATTGTGCTGAAAAGTTGGCTGAAAAGCTTAAAGGAGTAGAGGGCGTTGATATTTTTTTAAGACATCTGGAGCAGTAAAAATAAACAGGATTTAATCAGATCAAAAAAAAACAATGATACTAAGTTTCTATTTCATAAAATTGTATTACTGATTTCAACAATCCATTTGCTTTTACCGTAACCGTTGGACTTTTGGTTTTATGGAAAATAAATTTTAACTCTGAGTATGCACTCGTTAAAGCAAGCTCTAATTTTTGCCGCCGGCTTGGGTACCAGGCTGCGCCCCTTAACCGACCGGATTCCTAAAGCTTTAGTGGAGATAAATGGCAAGCCGATGCTTGAGCGTCTGATTGAAAAATTGATAGCAGCAGGAATTCAAAACATTGTGATAAATATTCATCATTTTTCGAAACTCATTATTGATTTTGTTGAGAAGCATAATAGCTTTGGGGTCAATATTCAGTTTTCTGACGAAGCCGACCAACTGTTGGATACAGGAGGCGGCTTAAAAAAAGCATTTTCATTGTTCGATCCTAATTTACCTCTGCTTTTGCATAATGTTGATGTTGTTTCCAATGTTGATCTTAATCAATTAGCTGAGTTTCATAAGGAAAGTGAATCTATTGCAACTCTTTTTGTCCAAAAAAGGATTAGCTCCCGCTATTTGCTTTTTGATGAAAACCTAAAATTATGCGGTTGGAGAAATTATAAAACTGGTGAGAAGATTTTGGTTTTTAATAATGATGATAAATTGATTGAGATGGCTTTTAATGGAATTCATATTGTGAATCCTCAACTTGTTAAGCTAATTACAGAAGAGGGGAAATTTTCCATTATTCCGGTCTATTTGAGGTTAGCTTTGTCATATAAAATTTTCGGTTTTCGGAATGACGATGCATTTTATTTAGATGTCGGTAATAATGAAAATCTTGCCAAGGCTATTTCTTTATTAAAAAAATATGATGTATAAAGCCATTCCTGTTTTTTTTGAACAACAAAATGGAGAGATTGGTTTTCGTAAGAAAATCTATTTTTGCAAAATAATCTTACTTATTATTACCCATGAATTTAAGTTTATATTTTCCTAAACTTTTGATCAACCTTGCCATCCTGATCCCAATGTGTCTGCCTATATCCTTGGAGGCACAATGGCATCAAATGTCGAAGGAGGAATACATAAAAAACCATAGGAATTTGGCAATCAAAGAGATGTATGAGAATGGTATTCCGGCAAGCATAAAGCTTGCACAGGCAATCATTGAATCGGGTAATGGAAATAGCAGGCTTGCGCGAGAGGCAAACAACCATTTTGGAGTCAAATGTCATGGCTGGAACGGCGATATAATAAACATAGACGACGATGTTTTACAAGAGTGCTTCAGGAAATACAGTGATGTTGAGCAGTCGTATAGAGATCACTCTCTGTTTTTGATTTCAAGACCTCGTTATAGTCAACTCTTTGAGTTGGAAACTACTGATTACGCGGGATGGGCTAATGGATTGAAACAAGCCGGTTATGCTACAAATCCTCGTTATGCCGAAATACTGATAAAAACTATTGAAGATTTTGAACTCTATCAGTACGATGTTTCTAAAAGTGAAATATTGGCATCTGGAAAGCTAACTGAAGAGCCTTTAGACCCTGAAAATATAAAAGATAAAACAACCTCCCGACCGTTGGCAAGTAACAGGACTTTATTAGTAAACAATGGGCGCAAGTATATCTTTGCCCGTAAGGGTGATAGTTTCGCTTCACTTGCTCAGGAGTTTAATATATACAGCTTTCAGATTTGGAGGTACAACAACTTGGATAAACGCGACAAGCTGAAAGAGGGAGACATGGTTTATCTTGAAAAGAAAAGAAATAAAGCCGCCTCGCCTTATCATATTGTTGCGAGAGGAGAAACAATGCGTGCTATCTCTCAACATTATGGTATTAAACTTAAAAAACTTTATTGGTACAATCGCATGAACCATGGTGATGAACCTCATGTAGGTCAGGCGCTATGGATGCAACAGCGTAAACCAATTGAATAACCTAATCTTGCCTGGTAAATTAATGGTTTTTTTTAAGTTTTTCATTTTTATACTTATGTAAATAATGAATCAAGAAATTTATTTTTACCTTTGCGCCCAATTTTTTTTTGAAAAGGATTAAGTTTTTATGATTAATATAACCTTTCCCGATGATAGTAAAAAGCAATATGATAAAGGCATAACAGGCCTTGATATTGCTAAAAGTATAAGTGAGGGGCTGGCCAGGAATGTGCTTGCTGCTGAGGTAAATGGAGAGGTTTGGGATGCAACAAGGCCAATAAATGGCGATTCATCCGTAAGGCTTCTGACGTGGGATGACGAAGAGGGTAAAGCTACTATGTGGCACTCATCGGCACACCTTATGGCCGGAGCTATCGAAACTCTTTTCCCCGGCGCCAAGTTTGGAATAGGCCCTGATATCGAAGCAGGATTCTATTATGATGTAGATACCGGCGATCGGCAGATCACTGACGCAGACCTGATTTTGATAGAAAATAAAATGAAAGAGATGGTCAAAGAGAAGCATTCCTTCACAAGGCGTCAGGTTTCGAAAAATGAAGCAATAGATTATTTTACTAAAAAGGGCGATGAATATAAACTCGAACTTATCAGTGAGTTGGAGGATGGGGATATTACCTTTTATGAATCCGGGAATTTTGTTGATCTGTGTCGGGGGCCTCATTTGCCTAATACCGGCTATATAAAAGCAATAAAGTTGCTAAGCATTGCCGGCGCCTACTGGCGGGGAGATGAAAAACGTAAACAGCTAACACGTGTTTACGGTATCACTTTCCCGAAAGCAAAAGAGCTTGAAGATTATTTGGTGATGCTTGAGGAGGCTAAGAAGCGTGATCATCGGAAATTAGGAAAAGAATTGGAGATTTTTACCTTCTCCCAAAAAGTAGGATTGGGATTACCGCTTTGGCTACCAAAAGGAGCTGAGCTTCGTGAACGCCTTGAACAGTTTTTGAAAAAAACACAAAAAGAGGCAGGTTATTTACCGGTAATCACACCTCACATAGGTAATGTCGAGCTATATAAGACCTCAGGTCATTTTGCAAAATATGGAACTGAGTCATTTCAGCCTATCTCTACACCTATACCGGGTGAGCAGTTTTTCCTTAAACCAATGAATTGCCCGCATCATTGCGAAATATATAAATCGAAACCTCATTCCTATAAAGACCTTCCCTTACGCTATGCCGAGTTTGGAACGGTTTATCGTTACGAGCAGAGTGGGGAGTTACATGGATTGACAAGAGTACGTGGGTTTACTCAGGATGATGCCCATATTTTCTGTACACCCGATCAGGTGAAATCGGAATTTTTCGGGGTGATGGATATTGTGATGAAGATATTTAAAGCTTTGGATTTTAAAGATTTCATTACACAGGTTTCGTTGCGCGATCCAAATAATAAGGAGAAATACATCGGTACCGATGAGAACTGGGAAAAAGCTGAAAATGCCATATTGGAAGTTGCGCAGGAGTCGGGATTAGAAACGGTGGTAGCATACGGCGAAGCAGCGTTTTACGGGCCTAAGATGGATTTCATGGTTCGTGATGCATTGGGAAGAAAATGGCAGTTGGGAACCATACAGGTTGATTATAACCTTCCCGATCGCTTTGAATTAGAATATACAGGAAGTGATAACGAAAAACATCGCCCGGTAATGATACACAGAGCGCCGTTTGGTTCGATGGAACGGTTTGTGGCAGTTTTGATCGAACATTGTGCAGGGAAATTCCCACTTTGGCTTACTCCTGTTCAGTCTATTATTTTACCAATAAGCGAAAAATATCAGGAGTATGCTGAAAAGGTTTTATTTTTGCTGACCGGTTTAAATATTCGGGCTGAGATTGATAACCGCAACGAAAAGACTGGAAAGAAAATACGTGACGCTGAAATGAAGAGAATTCCGTTTATGCTTATCGTTGGCGAGAAGGAGGAGGCCGATAATACTATTTCGGTCAGGAAGCAAGGCGAAGGCGATCTGGGAACATTTACCATCGAGTCGTTTTCCGATTATATTGAAAATGAAATTAAGAAGTTAACAGACAAATAAGATCTATTTATTAACTAAAATATAGGAGGATAAGTTATAGTAACGCCTTTATCAAGCAAAACCCCAAAACGGTTTGTTCCGCGAAAACAGGAAAATCCACATAGGATCAATGAAGAGATTAAAGGACCTGTTGTTCGATTAGTCGGGGATAATATTGAGCAGAGCATAATATCAGTAAAAGAGGCCATTGAAATTGCAAAACAACATGAACTTGATCTGGTTGAAATTTCACCGGCAGCAAACCCACCGGTTTGTAAATTGATGGATTACAAAAAATTCCTTTACGACCAGAAGAAAAAGCAGAAAGAGATAAAAGCAAAAGCGGCCAAAGTGGTGGTAAAAGAGATAAGGCTTGGGCCAAATACTGATGATCACGATTTTAACTTTAAGCTTAATCATGCGAAAAAGTTTCTGGAGGATGGAGCAAAAGTAAAAGTAGAAGTTTTTTTCAGGGGAAGAACAATTGTTTATAAAGACAAAGGAGAGCTAATGCTGCTCAAGTTTGCACAGGAGCTTGAGGATTACGGTAAAGTGGAAAAGCTTCCATTGCTCGAAAAAAAGCGGATGATAATGATTATCGCTCCAAAGAAGAATTAGAATAAGAGATGTACTAACCATTTTAATATTTTTGAATAATGCCAAAGATGAAGACAAAAGCCAGCGCTAAAAAACGTTTTACGTTTACAGGTACTGGTAAGATCAAAAGAAGACATGCTTATAAAAGTCACATTCTGACCAAAAAGTCGAAAAAGCGTAAGAGAAACCTTGGCTATTTTGCCATAGTAGATAACGCTGATGCGAAAAATGTTAAAGCAATGCTTGTAAAATAATTAATCAATTGTCGAACTTGCGTTCAGCGGATTAAGACCCCGAAGAAGCGGGGCGCTGACGTAAAAAATTAAAAGTAATATGCCAAGATCAGTAAATTCAGTTGCATCGCATGCAAGAAAAAAGAAAATTTTAGCGCGTACCAAAGGACGATATTTAGCGCAAAAAAATGTCTGGACTGTTGCAAAAGGCTCTTACGAAAAGGGCTTGCTTTATGCTTATCGCGACAGACGAACAAAGAAGAGAAACTTCAGAGCGCTTTGGATACAGCGTATCAATGCTGGAGTAAGACCGTACGGCCTCTCTTATTCTGCATTTATTGGGAAACTTAATAAGTCCGAGATAAAACTTAATCGTAAAACATTGGCCGACTTGGCCATGAATCATCCGGAAGCCTTTAAGGCTGTAGTGGATACAGTTAAAGGATAACAAAATAAAGCAGGTTCGCCTGCTTTTTTTATTAATAGCATTTCCTTCTGCTTGATGAATATCAAAGCCATTTTAACATAAAATGTCTTAACTTTGCTGGAAGTCTTTTTTAATCCTCTCTCTTAATGACAAAAATGCTCTCCTATATTCGTGGCGCAACGTTTATAATCGTACTCTCTTTATGTTTTGTTACTAAATTGGGCAAAGCACAGGAGAGCGCTATTGTGGCCGGTAGGGTTATTGCTCAGACAACAAAAACTCCAATTGCTTTTGCTGATGTCTGGTTAAAGCCGGGCAGACTAAATACGATAACTAATAGCGCTGGGGAGTTTGAAATTCGGGGAGTAAAATCGGGAAATTATGAGCTATGGGTGAAGTCTGTCGGTTTTGAGAGTTTTAGCCAAAAAGTTGAAATAATAGAGAATTTGCCTTTTTACTTCAGTATTGAGCTTAAAAATGATGTGAGGTTTATTGAAGGAGTTGAAATTACCGGTCAACTTACCCGTCAGGGACCATATTTGAGAGAGGTAGTATCGGCAAAGGAGATTATGCGTGTGCCGACGCGTGATGTGGGTGAATACTTGAGGGAGACGCCAAACATATCCGGTATTAGAAAAGGCGCTACAAATATAGACCCCGTTTTGAGAGGAATGAAAGCGGGACAATTGAACGTTCAGCTCGATTTCGGTCAAAAAATTGAAGGCGGCTGTCCGAATCGCATGGATCCGGCATCATCACATGTTGACCCTAATGATCTTGCTTCCGTCGAAATATTAAAAGGACCATACGCCTTGCGGTATGGGCCTATCTTTGGGGGCATTATCAACCTTGTGTCGAAAAAACCTATACCTAATGAGGGATTCAAAATTGGGATAAAAGCATCTAAAGGGTGGGAAACCAATTGGAACGGTAATGAAGAACACCTGTCGGTTTATGGTGGAAATGAAAAAATTTGTTTCCTCATGGGAGGCAATAACAGATATTATGGAAATTATAAAGCTGGTAATGGTGAGGAGGTTAAATCTTCATTTAAAAAGTATAATTATGTTGCTAAGGTAGGCGTAACGCCTCATAAACATCATAACTTCCTGCTCTCTTATGATAACTCACACGGTGTTGACATTCGTTTTCCGGCTTTGCCAATGGACGAACGTAAAGATGACACTAAACTTGCCTCTTTAAAGTATCACTATTTCAATCCGTCAAAAAGTCTTCAATCTGTTGATTTAATGGTTTACCGATCGGATGTGTTGCATGAAATGGATAACAAATGGCGACCTATTTCCGATACTGTGGTCGGAGTTTCAAAGGTTAATGCGCTTAATCATGGCGCAAGGATTGACTTTGGTGTGATAAAAAATGATAATACGCTACATTTTGGGTTGGATTATGAAAACATATTTAAAGATGGAAATCGAACCAAAAACATGATACTTCAGCCTAATTTACCGGTTAAAGTTGAGTCGCTCTGGAAAAACGCCAGAATAGAGAATTTAGGAGTTTTTTCTGAATATCGGAGGAGGCAATCTGACAATATGCAATGGATTATTGCCGGTAGGTTAGATTTTAACAGCGGTATCTCCGATCCGCTTGCCCTGATGGACATGAAAGAGAATGCGATTTACTTTAATGATACAGTCAGTTCTGGTTTTTTGAACTTTAGCTTTTCAACGGGTCTTAGTTATATAATAGATAACCATCTTACGATTGATTTTTCCGTAGGCCGTGGAACACGCAGTCCCGATATGCTTGAACGATTCATTATTCTGTTACCTGTAGGGTACGATAATTACGATTATCTTGGAAATCCGCAATTAAAACCTGAGAGCAATCATCAGGCCGACCTTACTTTTAGGGTCTCTGCCGGCGAATTTGGAGAAATGACGGCTAACGGTTTCTTCTCATACATTACCGATTATATCAGTGCGATGCGGATACCGCCATCGGTAGCGCTACCCCAAACTAATAGTGTTTATGGAGTTAAGCGGTTTACAAATATAAATTACGCGCTGATGTATGGTTTTGAGTTTCAGTGGGAAACACCATCTACTAATAATTGGAAATCAAACCTTGCAGTGGCTTATACTACCGGAATAAACCCTGAGGCAATACATTTTATTATGGAGAATGGAGAGGTTACAGGAAGTGAAAAAGTAATAAACGATCCATTGCCTGAATTGCCTCCGTTTGAAGGGAATTGGAAATTGGGATACAACCTTTTTAACAGACGTTTCATACCGGAACTGAATATTAGGATGGTTGCCGGTCAACATCGGATTTCAAAGGCTTACGATGAAGAAACAACCCCAGGATTTGTGATATTCGGGATTAATATGTTTTATCGTTACAATCGACAGATATCTATCTCGGCAGGGGTAAAAAATCTATTTGATACCTTTTATTACGAGCATCTGAATAGGAGAATGATCGGTACCTCTGCTTCGATGTATGAACCGGGACGAATTGCTTATTTCAAAATTATGATAGACTTATAATATGATGAAAAGGATTTTTTGGCTCTTTCTTTTATTAGTGCTTGTTTTACAGGCTTGCGAAATGCGTTCGAAAAAGTCGGTGAAATA
>JAAYWF010000044.1 GCA_012516825.1 Lentimicrobium sp.
AAAGGATTATAAAAAATTGTCGTTTCATCGTTCAGGTATAATTATTGGTGTATAACAAATAATGCCTCTTTTTTTGAAATGAATTTCAGGTTCATGATAAATGCGTTTTTGTTCACCATTACCAAACATAGGGCTGTTAATTATGGATAATGGATCATATTTTTTATTCTCGGTATTTTGGCTTGAATTCATCCACGTTTGAATGATATCTATTAAATTATTAAAATAAAATGTCATTTCATGAATGTCTAATGGTTTGCGGCCTTCGTCCGGAATTATTTTCCTGTGGAGGCTGTAATGAAAATTTAGTTTTTTCATTTCTAGATTCAATTTTTGTGTGTAAAATATTGGCGTCAAATATAATAAAACCTTTCAAAACCAGAATTTTTTAAGGAAAAATTGATTTAAAAAAATTAGGGGGGCAGAGTGTTTACGTAGTGTTATTTAGCGCTACATATTTTATATTATTCTATATCATTGTACATTTCTGAAAATGATATCGAGACTATGATTCCATTTATGAATACCCGATCACCAAAAAAAATGGGTACTTTTGATTTTGTCTGTTTTTTGCTACACTATGCACAATAAAGCGCATTAGAAAATTAAAAAAAATTCTTACTCTAGCCTATTGTGCCTATTGTGGTTAATTTTGCGATTTTATAGCATGAACAAGGTTTTGAACCAAATTCCTAACAATGAAAAAATTAATTCTCTTTCTGCTAATCATCATCGGATTACCGGTTACTAGCCAGAACACAGGCAATGACTTAATTCATTACGTCAACCCGTTCATCGGAACCCAGCGGATGGGGCATACTTTCCCCGGCGCTACGGTGCCTTTTGGGATGGTGCAGTTAAGCCCGGACACCGACACGGTCAGTTACGAGTTGAATGGCAGCTACAATCCGCGTGTGTATGAGTATTGCGCCGGTTATCAGTACGACGACCCGACTATCGTCGGTTTCAGTCACACCCATTTCAGCGGAACAGGCCATTCCGATCTCGGGGATTTCCTGATCATGCCAACCACCGAAAAACTGCAGCTTAATCCCGGTACTGCCAACAACCCGGAATCGGGCTACCGTTCGAGGTTCTCGCACGAAAACGAATTTGCCGAACCAAACTATTACAGCGTTCTGCTCGAAGATTACAGCATCACTGCCGAACTGACCACCAGTGCTCGGGTTGGGTTTCACCGCTATACTTTTCCCGAAAATGCCGAAGTCAACATAATCCTCGACCTGATGCACGGCATTTACAATTATGATGGCAAAAATGTCTGGACGTTTGTTCGGGTTGAAAATGATACGTTAGTAACCGGATACCGTCAGACCAACGGCTGGGCGCGTACGCGGACAGTCTATTTTGCCATGACTTTCGACCGCCCGATTACCAAATATGGCCATAAAAAGTATGACAAGACCGTTTATCGCGGGTTTTACCGTAAATTCAACGAAGGTGAAAATTTTCCGGAAATGGCCGGACACGACATCAGGGCTTATTTCAATTTTGACTTGGACGAAACATGTGAGCTGAAAATCAAATTTGCACTTTCCAACGTGAGCGCTGCCGGAGCTTCGAAAAACCTGGCCGCCGAAGTCCCTCACTGGGATTTCGGTAAAACAAAACGTGAAGGGCAGCAGCTATGGAACAATGAGCTTTCGAAAATCCGAGTGGAAATGTTGGACAATGACGACTCAACTGTTTTTTACACAGCGCTTTACCATAGTTTTCTGTCGCCAATTATTTATGAAGATGTTGATGGGCAGTACCGCGGATTAGATCAAAATATTCATCAATCGGATGGTTTTACCAATTATACTGTCTTTTCGCTGTGGGACACCTACCGGGCGCTGCATCCGTTGTTCAACCTTGTCCAACCCTGTCGCAACCGCGATATGGTGAAATCCATGCTGGCGCATTACGATCAGAGTGTGCATAAGATGCTGCCGGTGTGGTCGCATTATGCTAACGAAAACTGGTGCATGATTGGTTATCACAGCGTTTCGGTGATTGCTGATGCCATTGCCAAAGGTATCTATAACGAAAATCTTCCCAAAGCGCTTGAGGCCTGCAAATCTACTGCCTCTTACCCTCTTTACGATGGCCTGAATTATTACTTAAAGTTGGGCTATGTGCCGGAGGACAAAAGCAGCAATTCGGTGAGCAAAACTCTTGAGTATGCCTATGATGACTGGGCAATAGCACAGATTGCGCTCAGGGTTGGCGATTTGAGCGCTTACGACAATTTCATGCAACGCTCGGAGAGCTACCGGCATGTGTTTGATCCGGTGAGTGGTTTTATGCGTCCGAAGCTTTCTGATGGGAATTTTCGGGAGGCTTTCGATCCACTTGACACGCACGGGCAGGGCTTCATCGAAGGGAATGCCTGGAATTACGGACTTTACATCCCGCATGACCCTGAAAAATTAGTGAAACTAAATGGTGGCAAGGCAGCTTTTGCAGCCAAACTCGACTCACTGTTTGTTCTTGAGCTTGATGATGCCCATATCGAAGCCAACGAAGACATCACCCGCGACGGCATCATCGGATTGTATGTGCATGGCAACGAGCCGGGTCATCATATCCCTTACCTTTATAATTGGACTGGCCAGCCCTGGAAAACACAGGAGCGGGTGCGAATGATTATGAATACGATGTATGCCAACGCCCCCGATGGTCTCTGCGGCAATGACGACTGCGGGCAGATGTCGGCGTGGTATATCTTCAGTGCGTTGGGATTTTATCCGGTTTGCCCGGGATCGGAGGAGTATGCATTAGGGAGTCCGAAGGTGGTTTCGGCTGAGGTTGATTTAGGTAATGGAAAAATTCTCTCCATAAAAATTGAAAACCAACATCGTGAAAATGTATTTGTTAGGGAGGTTTGGCTAAATGAAAGAAGGATTGAAGGTTACACACTAAATCACCATGATCTGGCCAAAGGGGGAATGCTCAAATTTGTTATGAGCAATAGATAAAAAGCAGGCTGGCGGCAACGCTGAAAGGGTATTTTTAGCTTCACGGAAGAAGAATTGAAAGTCGTATCTTACCTCAACAGTGTTTTAATGAAAGTTGCCATGCTGAGTTTTGTGATGAGTGATTAGCCTTTGAAGTTTCAAATAGTTTTTCTGATTTGATGTCATTGTTTTGTAAAATGATTTTTTAAAACTTTCAAAAAAATTCTCCAAACGCTTGGTTTTTCGCAGTCGGCCGGCCTGAAAGCAGGATTAGTTTTCTAATTTAGTATCTCTCTAAATTTCGTTTTAGTTAAGGAGCTATACTTTTAATATTCAGTAAATTAAAACTAGCGTAATTTTATTTTATAAACATTATTGCATTTTTTATTGAGGTAAACCAAAATTTGTTTTTACTTTTACTTAAAAAAATTAGGAATATTTATCTCAATTAAAATTATTAAAACTTTATCAACATGAAGAAAATAATACCGATCACAACGCTCTTATTATTAGTATGTATGGCTCTTTTTGCGCAAACGGTAAATATTAAAGCCGTAAGTACTTCAACCCGATTTGCCGGTTCAGCCTCTTTTGAACCTGGTCCGTTGATGAATGTGCCCCGTATGGGTCATGTTGCAATTACTTTACCTGATGGCCGTACAGGATTTTTTGGAGGTCATACAACAAATTTTGTTGCTTTAAATACTTCCGAAATATGGACGCCCGGAAATACAACTCCTGTAACACTTACCATGAATTACTATCATAGCTGGCCAGCCTTTGTATTATTGAATGATGGCAGATATTTGCTTGCCGGTGGCTGTTCCAATATTGGTATTCCTAAATATGCCACCAGCGAGATTTTTAATCCTTCCAACACCTCTTTTACCGCTGTTGGTAATATGGTGCGATTCCGCTCTTCCATGAATTCGGGCGGTACGGCAATGTCCGACGGCAAAGTGTTGATTGCAGGCGCCTGGTGGACGCATAATAATGCACATACCTATGGAGAATTGTTTAACCCCAATACAAACAATTTTTCGGCTGTTGGACCTTTTGAAGCTGCACGGTCTCATGTAGTTGTAATGCCAACCGGTGATGGGAAGGCCGTAGTTGTAGGCGGTCGCACAGCTACTGGTAATTCAACGCAACAAATTATGGAATTATATGACCCGGGAACAGGTAGTATTTCTACCATTCAAACAGAATTATTTAGTGATGATCCGGATTGGGTCGTTTCATCAGATTTACGCCCGACAGGTGTTCAAAAAATGGAAGACGGCAGATACATTTGGCTTGCCTATAAAATCATTGATGCAGTATTCCATTACCGTTTATTGGTTTTTGATCCAGCAACAAAAACTATTTCTCATTTTGAAACTATACCACCTTTGCCCACAAGTGAAGCTTCTACTAGATTTTACAGGCATCCTGTCGTTGACACCGAACGCAACAGAATCCATTTAATGGCTACAAGCTCAGGAGCATCTTACCCTATAATTACTATTTTTAGTGTAGATTTATCAACGGGCATACTTATACAGCTTGAAAACTCTTTTAATCCAGGATATTACATTGATGGCGCAGATATTAATCTTTTGCAGGATGGACGATTAATGATTAGTGGAGGTAGTTCGGCAAATACCAATTTTACACCTGTACGTAATACTTTGTTGATAGATCTTGAGTTCACTTCAATACCATCACAAGTAGCGCTTATCCCACAAGGCTGGAGCGGGCTTTCAAGCTATATAATCCCCAACCAGCCAGCTATAGAAGATGTTTTTGCACCAATTTCCAATGAGCTGATCATCGCCCAAACCATGAATGAAATGTTTTATCCCGGACAGAACATAAATACTATTGGCAACTGGGTAAGCCATTCGGCGTACAAAATAAAAACAAATTCGGCATGCAGCCTATCTATTGTTGGTGCATTTGAAACCGACATGAGCGTTTCGCTCAACGCTGGTTGGAACCTGCTGCCTGTTGTTACTCCGAATGACGTTGATGCTGCAAATTTATTAACGTTTGTCAATGGTTTTGTTATAGCCAAAGATGTTGCCGGAACCGGTGTCTTCTGGCCACAGTACAATATCAATACCATCGGAAACTTGCTTCCCGGAAAAGCGTATTATGTAATGATGACAGCTCCCGGAGTGGTGGATTATACAAAGGATTAAGAGTAGCGGAAACCTGACAGGTTTGAATCCCAACTTCAACCAAACTCTCCTACAAACTGACGTTCTATTCACGAAAATTGCCTTTCGGCAATTACCGGATTTGAAACAATTACAGGGATCAGCGACGACACTTTTACGATAAGAATTAGCATTTATCCCAATCCGACTTCCGGAGTGATCAATATTATCGGACTGGATGCTAATGCAAAAATCAACATACTTGATGCAAAAGGCCAAATGCTTCTGACGGATTCCGGCATTCCGTCAGACCTGATAACCATTGATCTTAGCAGCCACCAGCCGGGGGTTTATTTTATCAGGATCGAAATTAACGAACAACACATTTACAGGAAATTAGTCCTGATATAAGCGAAGATTACAAGTTATGTTTTACCCCCGGTCGGCTGTAAGACAGAATCGGGGGTTTTATTAATGTTCTCTTTTAATTTCATTTTTGTCAAGGAACCATAATAGTTATTCGTTATCAACCCATTTAAGTGTTGATAAACAAGCCTTAAACATGTTTTTTCTAAACTTAACTTCTTGAGTAGTATCTCGAAAGTTATTATTTCCAGTATTTTGCAGCAACTGGCATCTGGCGGTCTGTTCTGAAAGCTTTTGGCGAGACGCGAAGTATTGGCGGGGTTTGGTGGCGTTTGTATTCGCTAATGCTTACGAGC
Organism: Lentimicrobium sp.; assembly: GCA_012516825.1. GTDB lineage: Bacteria > Bacteroidota > Bacteroidia > Bacteroidales > 4484-276 > RZYY01. Next base: position 5,824 of record JAAYWF010000044.1, read on the forward strand.
CTCAACGTTTTTGTGATCAGTTCTTTGTTAAACCCCATTTCGATCAATTCCTGATAACTTTTATGTTTTTCAATATGGTTATAAAGAATTTTGTCCAAAACATCATAATCCGGGAGTGAATCGGAGTCTTTTTGATTGGGGCGCAGTTCGGCAGATGGAGGCTTTTTGATAATATTTTCAGGAATAACCTCTTTGTAGTAATTTATATATCGGGCAAGTTCAAAAACTTCGGTTTTATATATATCGCCGATTACTGATAATCCTCCATTCATATCGCCGTAAAGTGTTCCATACCCGACTGCTGCCTCACTTTTATTAGAATTGTTGAGGAGAAGATAACCACTGTTATTTGCCATTGACATCAAATAGACACCTCTGATTCGTGCTTGAAGATTTTCGTCGGTAGCGCCTGTAGGTAGGTAACCAAATACTGGCTCAAGCGTTTGTCTGAATAAGTTATAAGCTTCGCTTATATTAATGATTTTGTACGGCGATTTGGTGTTTTTAAGCAGGTGGATTGCATCTGTTAAGGAGTGATCGGATGAGTAAGGCGAAGGCATTAAAACCGACATTACATTTTCTCTACCTAAAGCCTTGATAGCTAATAAAAGAACAACCGCAGAATCAAGCCCGCCAGAGAGACCAAGGATGGCTTTTGTAAATCCTTGTTTACCAAAAAAATCCTTGATTCCCATTATGAGCGAATCGTGGATTAAACCTATTTTCAGATATTCGGGAGGATAATTGTCAATTTGCTTAGGGGAGGTGGTAGTAGTGGTAACTTTAGTATCAATAATAGTAAAATCCTCTTCAAAAAATTTTAATTCATATAACCTTTTACCTGTTTTGTCTAAAGCCAATGAGCCGCCATCGAATAATAATCCACCTTGTCCTCCTACATGATTCACATAAATAAGCGGGAGTTTATATTTTAAAACATAGTTTGTTAAAATTTCCGTTCGTTCCTTCCAAAGGTCATAATGAAACGGGGTAGCTGCAATATTAATAATTATGGTGAGGCTTTCTTCGGCAAGTATATCTAACGGGCCTGAGGCGTAATTGTCAATGTTCCATAAATCCTCGCCAATGGTAAGTGCAATCTTTTCTCCTTTAAATGATATTGTTCCCCATTTTTTATTCGGCTCAAAATAGCGATGTTCGTCCTTGCTATTATTGGAGGCTAAAAGAGTTTTGTGTCGAACTTCTTTTATTGAGCCATTTTGGAGAAGAAGGGCAGAGTTATAGAGCCTTTTTCCAAATTCATCATTATTTACATAAGGCGCGCCTATTATTGCCGCTATCTCTGTGCACTCAACAGCAATATCGGCTATCGCTTGTTGACATTTACCAACAAAAGAATCGTAATGAAGTAAATCATAAGGTGGAAAACCACAAACAGCCATCTCGGCAAAAACTATTAAATCAACCTTTTGCTTCTTGGCAGATTGAATTGAATGTTTTATTTTAGAGATATTTTTTTCAAAATCACCTACATAGTAATTTAGCTGTGTTAGTGCGATTTTCATAAATAACTTAAAATATCATCCCGAAAGTAATTTCAAAATAATTTAAGGTGGCTTTAGGTTTTATATCGGTAACAGGATTTCTGTCTTTTAAAACATTGGTAAATCCGTTTGAGTAATTTAAACCAACAAAGAAGCAGGTGGATTGATCAACATAATATTCGGCTCCGGCGCCCAATATCAGGCCTCCTCTTATTGAGTTGATCTCCTTTTTTATGTTCTCTTCCGTGAAATATTTTTTTGCTGTTGTAGTAAATTCATCTTTAGCATCAGCCTTTATTTTGATACCTAAGGTAGGCCCAAACTGCCCGAAATATCTAAAATTGTCAAACCTATTTGTACACATTTTTAGCATTATCGGGATATCCACATAGCTGATACTATACTTTCTATGCAGGCTGCCAGTAACTTTTTCTGAAGCTCCTTCCACCATGCGGCTATCTTGATATTTTAATTTCCCATGTAAATTGTTTACGGCAAATCCTGTGGACAGGAAATAGTTGTCGGCAAGGGTAAAGTCGCCAATCAATCCCCAGTTGTAACCTATACCCCCCCCGTCTTTTTCATAACCATTCGAACTGGTTGAGAGCCAACCAACATTTGGAGAAATCTTAAGGCCAAATTTAAAAGGCTTCATCTGCGCAAAAACAGCGCTTGATGAGATTAGTAAAACTAATAACGTTGTTAAGTAAATTCTTTTCATGATTAAATATTTTTTCAGCAAAAATAGATAACTTTCTTATAAATGCTTTTGGTGTTATATTGAAAACGACAAATTTGTCGTTTATAGTGAATTAAACTGGTCAAAATCTAAGCCATGAAAAAAATACTTTTTGTTTTATTGTTGACATTGTCGGCAAGTTTGGCTTTTGGTCAATTTACTCTTGGCCCAAAAATCGGTTATACAACCTCTAAACTTTCAACCGAATTGGAAGATATTCATTCCAGTATTAAAGAAGATTTTGATTTTGGTCTTTTCATGCGTATAGGTAGAAAGGTTCATCTGCAACCTGAGATTATCTGGACAAGTAAAGGCGCCCACCTCGAACGTACTGAGAATTCCAATTTAAAAGCCATCAATCAGGAAATTAATTTGAAAACTATTGACATACCATTGCACCTTGGTTTTCGCCTTGTAAACTTTGGTGTTGGTAATATTAGATTTTTGTTTGGCCCGAATGCCTCGATTGTAGTTGATAAAACGGTTTCGATACAAGAAAAAGAAGAGTATATCAATCCCATAAAAACCGCTGATATTGAGGATCTGATTTGGGCAGTTAACGTTGGCGGCGGGATAGATTTATTTATGTTTACAATAGATGTAAAAGCTCAGTTCGGGATCAATGATATTGTAGAACAGGCAGATAATATTGACTTTCATGCAAAAACCAATCTTTTTATTGTCTCCTTGGGCTGGAAGATTTTTTAAAAACAATTAGCAATTAGCAATTAACAATTGGCAATTAGTAAATCGCTTTTGTTTTAGATGCTTGTAATTTTACTTTTTTGATAATGCGAAATCCTAATAAACTATTATTGTTTTCTGTTTTTATACTTGTAGTAATAATCATATCGGCTTGTACCGGCAGAAAAACACGTGATTTGCATGTCAACTTGAAAGGTGTTGAAATAGAGCCGATAAAAATTAAAAGGTACGAAAAAGCGTTATTTAACATTCCCCCAGAAGTTCTCAAACCGGAATTAAAAAAGATTTCAACCGTTTATCCCGTATTTCTTGATTATGACCTTGATGATACGCTTATTATAATACAGTTACATAGGTTTATTACCGAACCAGTGAATAGGGAGCTTTATCAGTTTACTACGGATAGATACCCCGAGCTTAATTTTTTAGAAAACGATTTTCAATTGGCGTTCAGATATTTTAAATATTATTACCCTGATAAACCACTTCCCAATATTACAACCTATGTTTCTGGATTATTATATGAGCTTCCTATTCAATTCTTTGGTAATGAGATGGTCATTGCACTCGACATGTACCTTGGAGATGATGTAGAGCATTACCGGCGTTTTCGATTCCCACTCTATAAAATTGAACGTATGAATTCAGATTATATCGTAAGAGACGGGATTTATGATTTTTATTATCTTCATTTTCTTAAAAAGCCCGGAAGTAATATGCTTGAAAAGATGATAAGTAATGGTAAACATCTCTACTTCGTTGATGCTATGCTTCCTGATGTGCCTGATTACATTAAGATTGGTTATCCGCCCGAAAAACTTGAATGGTGCATAGCTAACGAAAGTAACATTTGGGCATTTATAATTCAAAATGAATTGCTTTATAGTGGTGAAGCCGGTACATTACGTAAGTTTTTTGCTGACGGGCCATTTACTAATCAATTCGGACAACAATCTCCTGCAAGGGTGGGCGAATGGATAGGCTGGCTAATTGTAAGAAGTTATATGAATAAAAACAGGGAGATATCGCTCAATGAATTGTTGGATAATGATGATTTCCAGATGATTTTTAATAATTCCGGATACCGGCCGGCGAAGTAGAATTTCAAAACCAAATTAATTAACAGAAAGTTCTTTTGCGTTAAGCAAATGGCTTTATTGGGCTAATCCCGATTTAGTGTTTGTTTAGCACAATTCTTATCATGTTGACTTCAAAAACTTAATCTGGTTTATTGATGAATTGATTTATTTTTGGCAAAATATTCAGAAATATTTTTGCAAATATCCATCCGAGAAAAGCGCCTAATAAACTACCAGCTAAAACGTCACCAGGATAATGCACTCCGAGATAGATACGAGAATAACAAATCGTTGAAACCCATAGTATCAATGCGGCAGGAAAAAATTTCCAGTAACTTTTTAAAAATGGTATGATAAAAAATACAAGAGCAAAAAAATTTGTAGCATGCGAGGAGGGGAAACTATATTTTCCACCACATTTTCCGTAAACGGTATGCACCTGCATTTGAAGTATAGGATCATGACAGGGACGAAATCGTTGCACAAGATTTTTTATTAGAACACTTGACTGATCGCTGCAAGTAATAAGGATAGCTACTGCCAACAAAATCCATAAGGTATTGATTTTGTATTTTTTAATAAATAAAAAAAGAAAAAAAAGATAAAGCGGAATCCAGATTAATTTATCGCTAACCCAAAACATGATCAGATCAAAAAAACCATTATTCAGTCCGTTCAGGATAAGAAATAAGTTGCGGTCAACATTAATCAGCCAATCAACCATAAGTAGTTATGATTTATGTTTATTAAGAATTTAACTCCTTCCAAATCATGTCTTTTAGTTTCATTAATCCTTTTTGTGTGATTGAGGATATGAAGACGTAAGGCATTGGAGGTAGGTTTTTTTTAATTTCATCTATCAATTCCTCATCTAACAGGTCAGATTTTGAGATGGCGAGGATATGCGACTTATCTAACAGCTCAGGGTTGTATTGCTTTAGTTCGTTCAGCAATATTTTATACTCCTCATTTATGTTTTTTGAGTCGGCTGGTATGACAAAAAGCAGGATTGAGTTTCGTTCAATATGTCGTAAAAACCTTAAGCCAAGCCCTTTTCCTTCGTGAGCACCTTGTATTATCCCAGGAATGTCGGCCATTACAAACGACTGGTGATCGCGGTAACCTACCATTCCAAGATTTGGCTTAAGGGTTGTGAACGGATAATCCGCAATTTCTGGTTTGGCTGCTGAAATAGCGGCAAGCAATGTAGATTTTCCTGCATTGGGAAATCCTACTAAGCCAACATCAGCTAAAAGTTTTAATTCGAGAATTTTCCATTCTTCTTTTCCAGCCTCGCCTGGTTGGGCATATCGCGGAGCCTGGTTGGTTGCCGATTTAAAATGATCGTTTCCTAATCCGCCTCTACCCCCGTAAAGTAGCACTTTCTCTTCATCCTGCTGAGTGATTTCGAATTCAATCTCACCGGTATCGGCATTGCGGGCCACGGTGCCCAATGGCACTTCAAGGATTACGTCTTTTCCTGATGCGCCGCTCTTTAGTTGGGAGCCGCCATCTCCCCCACGTCCGGCTCTTACATGTTTAGTGTATTTAAGGTGTAGTAATGTCCATAATTGTTGATTACCCCTCAGGATGATGTGCCCGCCGCGTCCTCCATCCCCACCGTCAGGGCCGCCACGCGGATTCAGACGCGATCGGTGAAAATGAGCTGAGCCCTTGCCACCATGACCGGAACGACAAAAAATCTTTACATAATCAACAAAGTTGGATGAACTCATTATTTATCAATAATTTTGTAAATATCCGGATAGTTACGACCGAAACCATCATAATCTAAGCCGTATCCCACAATAAAATCATTTGGAATCTCTATGCCTATATAGTCAATCTTGAAATCCTTTTGAAAAGCTTTGGGCTTGAAGAGGAGCGTTGCAAGATACACCTCTGCAGCCTCAAGTTTATATAGCTTATTAATGGCTTCGGCCATAGTTAATCCAGTATCAATGATATCTTCTACAATAACGATCGTCCGGCCATGTAGTATTTCATCCAGCCCGATAAGTTCACGGACGATATTGGTTGTTTTAGTTCCGGAATAACTCGAAAGCTTAACAAACGATACCTGACAATCTATTTTAATTCGTTTTAAAAGATCGGCAGCAAAAATGAAAGCGCCATTTAACACTACAAGGAAAAGTGGATTTTTACCATCAAGGTCAACGGAAATTCTATCGGCAAGTCTTTCAACAGCTTTTTGAATAGTTTCGGATGAGATAAAAAGTTCAAAACTTTTATCATTAACGTTTATTGTTGGTAAATTCTGGCTCATGTTTACTATTTTTAGGCAAAGATACTCTGATATATGTATGCCGGTTTTAAAAAAATGTAAAGATTATCTTTAATCTTATTATGATCAAGATCAAAAAATGAAAATACTACTGTTTTACGAAAACCTTTTCTTGACAATGGAGCGATAATAAACATTGCAGATTCTGGAATCCCATTTGATGATGCAGATGCTGAAGCGGTTGTAACTCCTTCTTTTTTTAGTAGAGCAATGGTAATGCGGACAAACACGAATTAAATCATTAGAAAGCCTATTAGGTTAAACCAATGTTTTTATTAAGTCAATTTGGGTTTTGCATCTGTTTGCTGCAACTCTTATTGTGTTGATTATAAATGTTTGATCATTGAAGGATTTTCAACTATTTGATCCGTGTTTTATAATGTTGTTTATCTCTTTAAACCTCCTTGATTATTAATTTACATTAAATTTGTCCACTGACTTAATATTTAAATTATCATTTTAAATGAGGCCAAAAGTAAGTATCATTATGGGCAGCTCTTCCGACCTTCCTGTTATGGAAGCTGCGGCCAAACTCCTTAACGAGTTTAGAATTCCTTTTGAAATCAATGCTTTATCAGCACATCGCACTCCCGAAGAAGTTGAATCATTTGCTCGTTCGGCATACGATCGGGGGGTTAGAGTAATAATTGCCGGTGCGGGGATGGCAGCACACCTTCCGGGTGTAATAGCTGCAATGACGGCCATTCCAGTTATTGGCGTGCCGGTGAAATCATCACTTGAAGGGCTTGATGCTCTTTTGTCTATTGTTCAGATGCCAACGGGGATTCCTGTAGCAACAGTAGCAATTAACGGCGCAGGAAACGCAGCAATTCTTGCAGCACAAATTCTATCAATATCCGATAAAGAGTTATATAATAGATTGGTTGAATACAAAGAAAAGCTGAAAGATAAAGTGATCAAAGCCAATGACGATCTATCTAATATTAAATACGAGTTTAAAGTATAAACCTGTTTTTAATCAGATTATCAATGATTTATAAGGAAGAAATCGCATTTAAAATGGCCGAACTGCTTTTAAAAATTAAGGCAGTAAAGATTAATGTAGATAATCCGTTTACCTGGGCTTCCGGACTCAGATCGCCAATATATTGCGATAATAGGATTACCCTTTCTTATCATACAATCCGAACTTTTATAAGGCAACAATTCAGCGCAATAATAAAAGAGGAGTTTGGTAATATTAATCTCATTGCCGGCGTGGCAACCGCAGGGATACCTCATGGAGTATTGGTGGCGGAAAATTTAGGACTACCTTTTGCTTACGTCAGAAGCAGTAAAAAAGATCATGGGCTGGGCAATGAAATTGAAGGGATAATAGAAACAGGGCAAAGCGTGATTATGATCGAAGACCTTATCTCGACCGGCGGTAGCAGCCTTAATGCAGTAAATGTAGTTAAAGAAAAAGGAGGGATGGTAAAAGGATTGTTAGCAATTTTTTCTTATGGTTTTCAAAGCGCTGAAGAGAAATTTGTAGCAGCCGATTGTAAAATGTTCACTTTAACGGATTATCCGTCACTTTTAGAGTTTGCTCTGGAAAATGATTATATTCGCAAAACCGACCTTCCGATACTTAAAAAATGGAGGGAAGATCCTGAAAATTGGTATTTGGAAATAAAAAACTAAATCAAAAGTGAATTTTATAGCTGACAATATAAGTCTTGATGTTTCAAAAGAGAGTATTGATAATTTTTTTAAGGACATAAATGCTCTTAAACTTATTATGCCCGCCGGAGTAGAGCAATGGCAAGCTGAAGGGGATAAATGCTCGTTTTTTATAAAAAATCTTGGAAATTTAAAAATGAAAAGGAGTTTTGATATTCCTGTTTCAGAATATGCATACAGATCAACAGCAGACTCGAAAGTGGACTTTACTCTTTTATTTCATTTTAACGAAAATGGACAAAACAAATCAACGGGCTATTTTGAGTTGCAAGCTCAGGTCAATCCATTTATGAAAATGATGTTGGAGCGCCCTGTAACAAATTTTGTAAATCTACTTACCCAGAATCTGCACAACCACTTTAAAAATAAATGTTTTTCATTTTGAGATATGAATTAATAATACAATCATAACATATTAATAGTGAATATATTAAGGTTTCTTCTTTACCCATTCGGCTTGATTTACGGCATCTTGTTGATGCTTCGCAACAAGATGTACGATTGGGGTATTTTTAAAGCAACCAGTTTTGACATACCCATAATTTCGGTTGGCAACCTTTCGGTTGGTGGAACAGGTAAAACACCGCATGTTGAGTACCTGATACGTTTGTTAAGTGATGAGTATAAAATAGCAGTGCTTAGTCGGGGTTATAAACGCAAAACTAAAGGCTTTAAAATTGCCGATGACAATTCAACCGTAGCTGATATCGGAGATGAAGCGCTTCAGATCAACAAAAAGTTTAAAAATATTCTGGTAGCAGTAGATGAAAATAGGGTGAATGGTATTCGTAAAATCAAAAAACAGTATCCTAACATTGAGGTTATCATCCTCGACGATGCTTATCAGCATAGGTCTGTTAAGCCTGGTTTGTCTATTCTTTTAACCGATTTTCATAAACTCTATACTTCAGATTACATTTTACCGGTTGGGAAATTACGCGAGTTCAGAGCAGGAGCTTCACGCGCTGACATTATAATAGTTACTAAAACAATGAGGCCTCTTTCTCCAATTTTGGCCAGAGATTTAAACGATACTATAAAACCATTATCACATCAACAATTATTCTACTCTTATATCAATTACTTACCGCTTCGGCCAACAACCTTAACTGATAAAAATCAGTTAGCACATAAAATCAGTTCGGTGTTGATCTTTGCCGGAATTGAGAATATTTATCCATTGCTCGATCACGTTTCAAGAATGGTAAATTACATGGAGTATTTGAAGTTCAGCGATCATCACTTATATTCGGAAAGAGACCTGAATCTGATAAGAGAAAAATTTGATAACCTGCTGGGAAAAGATAAAATAATTATAACTACCGAAAAAGATATAGTTAGGTTGATCTGCCCTCAGGTACCGGCTCAACTTGCTGATGTGCCGCTATTTTATTTACCTATTGAAATAAAAATACATAACGAATACAGCAAAGAATTCAATAATAAAATTAAAGATTATGTACGAAAAAATAGAAAAGACACGACTATTCATTGAGAATATGATTGGCATAAAGCCAGAAATCGGTATTGTATTAGGAACTGGTCTTGGAAATTTCACAAACAAGATGGAAATTATAAAATCTATTCCTTACAATACAATTCCAAATTTTCCTCTTTCCACAGTACAGGGACATCGGGGACAATTGATTTTAGGTAAAATTGGAGGCAAAATCTGTATTGCCCTTCAAG
>JAAYWF010000045.1 GCA_012516825.1 Lentimicrobium sp.
AACAGTCATTTTATTACCAGACAACCCTCAAAAGTATGGTGAAGATAGTGTAAAATGTGTAACCAATCTTTCACTTTATCGGGAGTTTTACAAACAATGGAGGGCCAGTGAATTTACCAGCTCAACGGTGAATGATGCTATTGGTCCATGGAGATGGGTGTTTTTTAATTGCCCGGCTGCTTCTCAATATACATACATTGATGGCCCGGTGATGATTGAACATTTCTTGAGAAATGAAAAATCGGAAGATAAAAAAGACAAATATGTTGACACGCTCATGATGATTTACGATCAACGGATTGAAAATTTTGGACGTGAAGGCTATATCCTTGGGCGCAAAGGAACTGATCTGCTAAAATACCGTCCCGATGCTTTTAAAGAAGCCTATCCGATATTCAAAAGGTCAGTTGAACTGCAAGGAAATGAATCGGAATCGTTCGTGTTGGCTTATTACTTTCGCTCGGTAACACAAATGGCAGATGAAAACCTGATAGAAAAAATAACAGTATTAGAAGTATATGACGAGCTTAACCAGATAATGGATTACAACATAGAAGCTAATAAAGATGACGCTGATGTAGTAGCTTCATGGCAAAACATAAAAGGAAGCATTGATGTGGCTTTCGAACCTTATGCTACTTGCGAGGACCTAGTAAGCATTTATCAGCCAAAATTCAACGAAAATCCAGAAGATATTAATCTACTAAGGAAAATTACTAAAATGCTTGACAATAAGGGATGTACCGATACACAACTATTTTTTGACGCTTCAATACAATTGAATAAACTTGATCCATCGCCAACATCGAACCTGATGATTGGTAAAATGCTTATAAAAAGAGAAAAATACAGTGAAAGCCTACCTTATCTTGAGAAGTCAATTGAGGATAACAATGAAGATCAAAAAGCAGATATCCTCTTTTTAATATCTAAGGTTCATCAACAATTAAAGAACTATTCAACAGCCCGTAGATATGCTTTACAGTCGCTTGAATTAAAACCTAACAATGGTAACATATTAATTTCTATTGGCGATATGTATGCTTCAAGCTCTTCGGAATGTGGCGATAACGAGCTGACAAAAAAAGTCGTTTACTGGGTAGCCGTTGACAAATATGTACGTGCCAAACAAATTGACCCTGAAGTAGCTGAAATAGCTCAAAGTAGGATAGCTATTTATTCGCAGCAGTTTCCAAGTTCCGAAACCATCTTCTTTTATAACCTGACTGAAGGCGACGATTATACTGTGGAATGTTGGATAAACGAAAAAACTAAGGTAAGAGCTTTCAAATAGCAACTCTCCTGTTTTATTTATGCTAATGTGAGCGCCAAACCTAATAAATATTACCTCAGAACCCTAACAAAGACTATTGCTTTGATTATTTGTATAGGAGTAACAACCTACTCCTGTAAAAATGATATGAAAACTATAACATCGCTTACATTAGAAGAGAATATCCCATTGGAAACAGCCAAGAACATAGAGGCCGTTTATAGCGATTCGGGCAAAATTATTTTGAAAATCGTTTCACCATTACTTAATCGCTACATTAAGGAGGATCACTATCTTGAATTCCCCGAAGGGCTTACACTCTATTTTTATGATTCAATGATGAACGTAAAAGCTACCCTTACTGCTAATTATGGCGTAAGCTGGGAAGAGACTAACATTATGGAAGTAAAAGATGATGTAGTGATCAATAATTATGATAAACAAGAAGTACTTAATACAGAACATATTATCTGGAACCGTAAAGAACAAAAAATCTTTTCTAACGTTTTCGTAAAACGAACAAGTCCTGATGGTGTGCTCTATGGCGATGGTTTTGACGCAAATGAAAGCCTTACAAACTATACATTGCGCAATCCTCATGGTGTATTTACTATACAGGACAACGAACCCGAATAATGTACACTTACATTTACATAATAATAGTTTTAATTTTTTCGGCTTTCTTTTCAGGGATGGAAATCGCATTCATTAGTGCAAACCGATTAAAGATAGAAGTGGATAAAAATAATGGAAGCTTTTCGGCACGTATCCTTTCGAGATTTATTCGTATCCCTTCCAAATTTATCGGCGCAATGTTAATCGGAAATAATGTTGTACTTGTTGTATATGGGATTCTTATGGCACAAGTACTTAAAGATCCGATTGACAAAATTTTGCCTCCAATAATTCGCAGCGATTTTTCGATATTGCTATCTCAAACTCTTATTGCAACCATCATAGTTTTAATTGTTGCCGAGTTCTTGCCAAAGGTTCTTTTCAGAATCAATCCAAACCAGATCTTGTCTTTTTTTGCCGTACCTGTTACTATACTTTACTATTTACTTTATCCTGTAATTCAAGTATATATTGGGTTTTCGGAATTTATTGTAAAACGATTCAGTAACATTAAGTTTTCGCACGACCATTTGGTTTTTAGCCTTATAGACCTCGACCATTACCTTAAAGAATACTCTGCGGAAGCAGATAAGATAAATGAAGCGGCAACACAGGAAATCCAAATGTTTCAAAATGCAATAGATTTTCGAAATGTAAAGTTAAGAGAGTGTATGGTGCCTCGTACTGAGATTATCGCACTTGATGAAAATGATCCTATCAATAAATTGCGCGACTCATTTATTAAATCCGGCCATTCAAAAATCCCTATTTACCGCGATTCTATTGATAACATTATCGGTTATACCTATTCCGCCGATCTTTTTAAAAACCCTAAATCTATCAAATCAATACTGCGAACCATCATTGTTGTTCCTGAAGCAATGCTTGCCAGCACAGCGCTCACTACATTTATTCAGGGGAACAAAAGCATTGCGGTAGTGGTAGATGAATTTGGCGGAACATCCGGCTTAGTTACTATTGAAGACGTGATCGAAGAAATTTTCGGCGAAATTGACGACGAATTTGATGTTGAACAACTCATTGAAAAAAAGATCTCTGACCATGAATATATCTTTTCAGCACGTCTTGAAATTGATTACCTGAACGACCATTACGATTTAAATCTTCCTGAGTCGGAAGAGTACGAAACTTTAGGCGGGCTTATTATCTTTCATCATCAAAGTATCCCCAACCTCCATGAAAAAATCGTAATTAACAATCTGGAATTCAACATACTCGAAGCCGCTATTAACCGGATTGAAACAATCAATTTAAAAATCGTTACCGATAGCGAATAATAAGTTTCTTAAATCAATGTAAAATAAATTTTCAGGTTTCATTATCTATTGTATTTTTGCACCCTTTAAAAAAATCTTGATCAAATGGCAGTTATAGGAAAAATAAGAAAGCATTCAGGACTACTTGTAGTCGTAGTTGGTATTGCTTTGGCAGCGTTTGTGCTCGGCGATTTTCTCCGTCCAAGCGGAAATAGACCAATCACTATTATCGGTAAAATTGATGGAACGGAAATCCCTATTCAAAATTACAATGACAGGGTTGCCGAACAGCTTGAGAACCTTAGAGCACAGCAACAAACCGAGAGAGTGCCGGCAGAAGAGGAATTTCAAATTCGTCAGCAAGTTTGGAATCAGATAATTGAAGAAACAATACTTAACGACGTTTATAAAAAGATTGGACTGATAGTTACGAAAGAGGAGCTTTCGAACGAAATAATTGGCGATAACCCAAATCGTTATGTTCAACAGTCGTTCCGCGATCCAAATTCGGAAACGTTCGACCCGGAAGTTGTTCGCAATTTCTTGAAGAACCTTAATCAGCAAGGCCCTGAAATGAAAAGAAGATATCTAAGCCTTGAGCGAATGGTAAAGGACGATATTATCAGAACCAAAATGAAAAATTTGTTATCGAAAAATTACCATATACCACAACCTTTCGCAAAATTAGATTACCAAATAAAAAATCAAAACGCTGATGTGATATACGTTGCAGCTAAATATTCTGATGTTGCAGATTCTCTTATCAATGTAACGGATAATGACTTGAGAAACTATTATAACGACCATATATATAACTACCGACAGGAAGATTCGAGAACCTTTGACTACGTCCTTTTTGAAATTTTACCGACTCAGGAAGACAGGCAAGATGTGAAAGAAGAAGTTGACCGACTATATGTTCAGTTTAAAGATGCCGAAGATCCTGCCGTCTTCATCAATTCCGTTTCGGATACAAGATTCGATAGCACATATAAAAAAGAATCAGACTTGCCGATATCATTAGCTGAATCAATTATGAGCGCAAAGATTGATACTGTATTCCCTCCATATATCGAAGGTGATACACACCATATCATCAAAGTTTTGGATTTTCAGCAACGTCCCGATTCAATAGAAATGAGCCAAATGCTGGTTTCGTATAGCACCGCAAGGGCAGGATTCCAGCTCAACGAACGTTCGGAAGAAGAGGCCAAAGTATTGGTGGATAGTATTCTTACGGCTTTGAAAAAAGCGCCCTCTATATTTGAGGAATTGGCTTTGAAATATTCAGATTATCCTTCTGTGGCAGAAGATAAAGGCGCATTGGGCTGGATGACTGATGGCGACAGAAGCTTTACCAATTTTTTCAAAGAGGGGGTTTCATTAAAAGTAAATGAGCCAGATACTATGGAAACCGGATTAGGAATTCATGTATTACTTGTTACAGGGAAGACAGCACTTATCCCTAAGGTGAAAATAGGGCAAATAACGCGTACTGTTGAACCCAGCAGCCAAACCTATCGTCAGGTCTTTTCGCAAGCCAACAAATTTGCCAGCGAAAACCGCACACTTGCCAAATTCGATACTGCGGTTGTTAATCAGGGGTTGAACAAAAGAACTGCCGAACGGATAAGCAGCACATCAAATAGAATCCCGGGAGTGGAGCAAAGCAGGCAAATCATACGTTGGGCATTTTGGGAAACTACAAAAGTTGGCGACGTCTCTACAATTTTTGAAGACGATAAACAATTCGTTATTGCGGCGCTTAAAGAGATAAAAAATAAAGGCTATTCACCGTTCGAGCAAGTAAAAGAACAAATAAGGCCGTTGGTAGTCAACAAATTAAAAGGTGAATATTTGGTGAAAAAAATCAATGACTTTAATGCAACTACCTTAAACGATCTTGCTTCGAATATGAATTCAAAAGTTGATACTGCAAAAAATCTATCATTCTCTGCAAGAAATATCCCTGGCTTTGGTAGCGAACCAAATGTTATTGGACAGATGTTTACTGTTGAGCCGAAACAGATATCCAAACCTATAGCCGGTTATAATGCAGTTTTCGTTGCTATGATTGATCGTTTGACCCCTGCGCCAGAAGTAAATGATTTTGGTACAACTATTTTCCAATTACGCAACTCCTTTGAATCGAGGGTAAACTCAAATGCCTTTATCAGAGCATTGGAAAAAGAATCAAAAATTGAGGATAACAGATTAATGTTTTATTAAAACAATTCATAATTTTTCTGTGTTAGGCAGATAGAACTATAAATCTTTTAATAGAGAAAAGACATAAAGTAAACCGACGAGGCTTATTACTTTATGTCTTTTTTTTTTGATTTTGCGGTATTACAACGACTTGTAAATATCGTATTTGGCGATAAACTCTACCGGTTAGTCAACTTTATAAATAAACCCACCTCAATTAACAACATTCAAATCGTGATTAGCCTTATAGAATCAATGGTTCTGGCTAAAAGAAATTCCTGTTGATCAACTCAGCCTTAACGAGATATTAGTTACCTACAAGGCGCTTTTCGACCAGCTATCTTTTAATGGAACTGTTCTGTTAAATATAAGTTTGTCAGGCGTTGTATCAGGATCAACAGTGAAATAGCCAATTCGCTGAAACTGAAATTTTTCGCCAGGTATGGCATTTGCCATAATAGGTTCCAATTTACACTGGTTCAGAACTTTTAATGAATCGGGATTAATATTCGTTTTATAGTCTTCTCCTTCAGCCACATCTTCGGGGTTCTCCACTTTGAAAAGCCTGTCGAATAATCTAACTTCAGCATCAATAGCATGAGCTACTGTAACCCAGTGCAATGTGCCTTTCACCTTACGGTTGCTGCCCGCGCCACCGCTTTTGCTCTCAGGGTCGTAAGTGCAGAAAATTTCTACAACTTCTCCTCTTTCATCCAGCCGATAATCATTGCATTTTATGATGTATGCGCTTTTTAATCTGACTTCCTTACCTGGGGAGAGTCGAAAATATTTTTTCGGAGGCGAAATCATGAAATCATCGCGTTCGATGAATAATTCTTTTGAAAATGGAATGGTACGCATACCTGCGTCCGGGTCTTCGGGATTATTCTCGGTAATAAGGTCTTCTGTTAAATCTTGTGGGTAGTTAGTAATAGTAAGTTTTACCGGATTTAGTACTGCCATTACCCTTTTGGCAGTTTTATTCAGGTTTTCGCGGATGCTAAATTCCAACAAACTGACATCAATGACATTATCTCGTTTTGCCACTCCTACTTTTTCGGCAAAAACTTTTATAGCCTCCGGCGTATATCCTCTTCTTCGTAAGCCGGATATTGTAGGCATACGGGGATCGTCCCAGCCATTCACATAACCCTCTTTTACTAACTCAAGGAGTTTGCGTTTACTCATAATGGTATAAGAGAGGTTAAGGCGGGCAAACTCAATTTGTCGCGGGCGATAATCAGTTTCCTGTATCTGATCCACAAACCAGTCGTACAGAGGGCGATGGACTTCAAATTCAAGCGTGCAGATTGAGTGAGTGATGCCTTCAAGGTAGTCGGACTCGCCATGTGCCCAATCGTACATAGGATAAATACACCATTGGTTGCCGGTGCGGTGATGATATGCATGTAGGATACGATACATCACAGGATCGCGCATGTGCATGTTTGGCGATGCCATATCAATCTTTGCCCTTAACACTCTTTCTCCATTTTGAAACTCGCCGGCTTTCATCCTCCTGAACAGGTCAAGGTTTTCTTCCGGTAAGCGATTTCGATATGGGCTTTCGATACCTGGTGCGGTTGGCACACCACGCTGTTCGGCAATCACTTCAGCAGACTGGTCGTCAACATAAGCCTTACCATCCAAAATCATCTTCTCTGCCCAATCGTACAACTGATCAAAGTAATCGGAAGCATAAAAGAGACGGTCTTCCCAATCAGCGCCAAGCCAGCGGACATCTTCCATGATTGAGTCAACATATTCCTGCTCTTCTTTAATGGGATTGGTATCATCAAATCTGAGGTTGAATTTTCCGTTGTATTTGCAAGCAATACCGTAATTAAGCAATATTGACTTGGCATGACCAATATGTAAGTAACCATTCGGCTCAGGCGGAAAACGGGTATGTACCCTGCTATTGTTCTTTCCTAATCTCAGGTCTTCGTTTATTATAGCCTCAATAAAATTTACGGACGATCGCGTTTCTAAATTTTCCTGATTTTTTTCCTCTGTCAACATAAATAATGTGTGCATTAATTAAAGCGCCAAAAATAGTATTTTAAAGCCATTTTAATTTGAAGACGTTAAATGAGTGGCTTTGTAGTTATTATCAAATTAATTAGAGCATTAACTCAGATTAAAAACATATAACAACCACAATGAAAATTGCACCGAACAATACTAAATATGGATTGCTAAAAGAAAATCAATTTTACAACTCAAAAAGATTTTCTAATGATAAACTTGGGTTTAAGTTTATTATTGAAATAAGATAAAACTTTTAGTTTTGACAAAAAAAGCTAAATAAACATCTTGTACTTTTAAATTTTAGAAAGCCGTGCATTCAAAAATATTATTTAAGCAGCTTTTCAGCATATTGTTGCTTGCCGTTATTCCGGTGGTTTTAATTTTTATCGGTATCAATTTGAGGCTTGCCAATCAAAACTATTCGATGTTTAATATTGATCCGGAATTTATTTTACTGTTCAGTGGCATTGCGTTAGGGCATGGTAGTATTAATCTGTTTATTGATCAACCAGGCACTCCAGTGATAGTATTTGCGGCAATAATAATGAGGATTATTCATTTATTTCGTCCCTCATCTTCGTTTACGCAGGATGTATTACAAAACCCTGATTTTTATCTTAATGCACTAAATATCAGCATGATTGTTTTCATTACCCTGATAATATTTTTCGTTGGGTGGTGTATTTATCGTAAAACCGGCAACCTTCCTGCTGCTATTTTTATTCAGTTTTCGCCATTTGTGGTTGAACATGTGATTTCCATCATTGAACGGTTTATGCCTGAGCCTTGGTTTATTGCTCATGTTATTGTTTTGTGTAGTATAACGGTATTGGATCTTTATGGGTACTTCAATAATACAAAACTGAAATATCAAAGTTGGCTTGTTTATGGAGTAATTATTGGTTTTGGAATCTCATTAAAACTTACCTTTTTACCATTTTTTCTTGCACCTTTATTTTTACTAACTGGGATTAGAAAAAAGAGTTACTATTTGGGTACAACAGCTCTCTCTTTTTTAATTTTCACTTTCCCAATATTTAAAAGGAGCAGGGAATTTTTTAGATGGACAAAGGCGCTTGCTATAAATAGCGGAAGGTATGGGAGCGGAAAGGCCTCCGTAATTGATCCTGATCAGTTTTTTATACAATTGAAGGCCATTATTCAGTCGGAAAAATACCTTGTATATATTACTATATTAGCTCTTTTGGTCCTTATCATTTCTTTGCTGCCCTGGGTGCGACGCAGGATTGGGAACAAACGATATATAGCAGCGCTGGCAGGTTTCACAGCAACATTAATAGTCGGTATTTTAATCATTTCAAAGCAGTACGCAGGGCATTATCTTGTTCCTTATTCCTTATTGACAGTATTTATATGTTACCTCTCGATCAATGTTTTAATTGAGATTGTTCAATTCAGGAAATGGTGGCTCGAAGCAATCATTTACAGCTTGGTAGCATTAATGATGTTGTCGAATCCGAAAAGTATAAAGCAGCATAAGAAATATCTTGAAATAAGAAGGCAGAATCTGAGCTACAAAAAAGAGATTGTAACAGAAATTGAAAAGTTACCACAGTCTGATGTACTCATTTTAAGCGCCGACAATTGGCATTTCAAAAAAGAGGCCGGCCTGATATTCGGGATGTTAATGACGCCAAGAGGTGTTAAAAAGTATGGAGAGCAACTCAATACTCTCTATCCTAACACTTGTTTATTCAAAGAATCAGAAGGCAAGTTTTTCAACTGGCTTGATAAACCTTTTACTGCATCTGAGCTATTGGTAGCCTTTTCCAAAATTACCGTTATGGTGAAACACAACAACGAAGCAGTTTTTAAGGAAATAGAAGATGTTTTTGAGGAGACAGAAAAAGCAGATGTTGAAATTATCTATTCGGATCCTAAAACCAATCTGACGATATATGAAATCAGGAGAGTTGATTCGGGGCTGAGCGCTGAATATTATTTGCCGCCTGGCAGCATTTAGCGAAATTCAAATAAAAAAGTTTTCAAAAAGATGCATAGGAGGGGAGTTTATTGATTATCGTATTGCTCCACTTCATCATTAAAAAAATCTATTATAACTCCAGCTTGGCGGAACATCCTCTCTGACTCTTCGCCCGCATGATATTTTCGTTCACATACAACCCTTTTTATTCCACAATTGATAATCAGCATTGCGCAGGTGTGGCAAGGTGTCATTTTACAATATAATGTGCCACCATCAAGCGCTATCCCCAACCTTGCTGCCTGGCAGATTGCGTTTTGCTCGGCATGTACTGTTCTTACGCAATGTTGTGTTATCCGGCCATCTTCATGATATACTTTTTTCAACAGATGTCCAACGTCATCGCAATGCGGTAAGCCAAGCGGAGAGCCAACATATCCTGTAACCAACACATGCTTGTCGCGAACGATAACACATCCACTTCTACCTCGGTCACAAGTGGCGCGTTTAGCAGCGGTATTAGCCAGCTCCATAAAATATTCGTCCCATGTTGGACGCTGATAACCTTTCGACGATGAAGATTGTTCCATAATGATTCGTTTTAAAAGTCCGCTCCGAAAACAAAGATTTTCAGTTGTTTATATATTTAATATTCGTGTATGGTTACTGATCAAAGTTGAAGTATTTGCGGCTAAAATTACTTTTAAAAGTTGACTTATTTATAAAAGTTTTTCAATGACCTTTTTAACCCTTTCTTCAAGTTGAGCTATGGTTCCTGAATTTTCAAAAATAAAATCTGCCATTTCAATGCATTTTTTCAGATTTTGTTTGTTTGGATCAATAGTTGTCATTTCGCGTTTTTCATTTTGCAAGAATGTTTGAAAGTCAATATTGTCGGTTTCTGATCCACGAAGTTTAACCCGTTTAAACCTAATTTCGGCAGGTGCATCTACTGCAAAAAGGTAAAAATTGCCGTTTGCTCTAAGACTCTCTACTTCACCTTGTGTTCTTATACTTTCAATGATGCTGTTTTTGCCAATTCTTAAAGCTTGGGAATAGAGTGCATCAACGATATAGGATGGCGAATTTGCTGATCTCAAATCGTTGGCAACCTCGGTAAGGCTATCGCGGTTAACCGTCATTCCTCTATTTTGAATTTCTTGAGCAATAAAACTACGAACAGAAAAATGGTTAAACCCTTTATTTTTAACTAAATAATCAACTATGGTTCCTTTGCCAGCTCCAAGAGTTCCGGTAATTCCAATAACTATCATAGGGCAGTTTTAGATAAGGTCAACTTTTAAGCGTTCAATCCATTTTTCGGCAACCTGCGATCTATACTTTTCCAATCGGTCAATTAATTCTTCGGGGTCATTGTCAACAATGAGGTTTGCCTGATGCTCAGGTCTGACGAAGCGTTCATTAACGGCGCAAGATATATACTCTAAAAGATGGTTGAAGTAACCCTCAATATTTAACAATCCACAAGGTTTGTTAATTATCCCAAGCTGATTCCATGTCATAATTTCAAATAGCTCGTCAATGGTGCCGAAGCCGCCAGGCAAGGCAACAAATCCATCCGATAGCTTCGCCATCAAAGCTTTGCGCTCATGCATGGTATTTACAATTTTCAATTCATGAAGGCTGTTGTGCGCTATTTCCTTGTCAACGATCAATTTGGGCATTACGCCTATTACTTTACCGCCGGCTTCCAAAGCGCCATCAGCCACTTCGCGCATCAATCCGATATTGCCACCACCATATACAAGGGTGATATCACGGCTGGCTATTAGCTTTCCAAAACTTCTCGCAGTCTCGCTATACTCAGGCCTTTTACCAACGCTTGAGCCGCAAAATACACAAATGGATTCCATCTAATCTTATTTTCGGCAAAACTAAGTGTTTTGAAAAATAAGGCTCATCACATGTTACTTTTTATGGTGATCTATTCCACCACAATCCTTATTCCTTTGGAATGTGAAGTAAATTCAGGTGCGTACATACATTGAATAGTGGTTATTCCGTTGGAGAAACTTCCAATTTGTGAGGCAATCAGAGGATATTCAAATAGGTATGTTCCTTTTGGTAGGAAGTCGAAAAAGAAATGTGATGCAGCATCTCTTGTGCTTTCGTAGTATCCCAGACCTCCACGATATTTATAGCTTGAAAGAACATTTACCGGTTCAAGCGCCGATGCACGCATATCCTGCATGTGAACATATTCCATATTCCTGTCCACACGCAATTCGATTCGTACAATCACCTTATCACCAATCTTTAATTTTGCTTCATCATTCAATTTTTCAATAACAGTACCTTTCGTTCCTCTTTTTTCAACAAATAGCTCTTTTGTAATCGAAAGAGGGGTTTTATGTGGCGCGATCTTATCAAGGTTTTCAAAATACTGCCAATATATTGCTCCCCAGGCTATTCCATCATCGGTTTTTGTAATTTTTATATTGCCCATTTGTGGTATTATTTCCGGAGAGTTCCACGTTTTTTGAAAATATCCTGTTCCTGCTTCTCTTTTACCTACTTCATTCATTAGCAATTCTTTGCCATTCACTTCAATTTTAACTTTTTCAGTTTCTGCCAATAAATCTTTACCTTTTTTTATCAGTGCATATATAGCGTCAACGGTAGCCCGTGTTGACTTCCAATCCTGTGTTTGTTTTTGTTTTAAGAGCCAGATTTTCATCATTTCTACAGCCTCTTTATCATCTGCCACTTCATCAAAAACAGCAATCATCATTGCCTGAGACTCTAAAGGCGCCTGATACCAATAATAACCGCTTTCGTGTCGCCAGTACATGCCCATCTCCTCATTTTTCAATGCTCTTTCTTTTAACGACTTGACAATTAAAGGTGGTATATTATTATTACCGTAGCGTTGTAACGTCAATGCGATCATGCCTTGGAGATATATATTTCGTTTCGCCCAATACTTTTCGGATTGGTTTTTAAAATAGTTGAATGCGGTTTCGCAGCTCGGATTCATCTTGATATGTGGGAAAAAGCTTCTGGCATATAAATACTGAATATGAATATCTGACAGATTATCTTCTTCGATTTTATCTTTTCTCCTACTCAAAATATACTGATAATCTTCCTTGTTTCTCTCTTCTAAATATCGGATAGCTTTTGTAATCATTTGTTCCACTCTTTCATCCGCTACCGCACTTAAAATTCTTACACTTTGCAATTTGCCCAATCCTTCAACAATGTTTTGAGTGATATACCTACTGTCGGGCATTCCTTCAAACCATGGGAATCCGCCATTTGGTGATTGAATTTGTATCAAGGCTTTCAGGGATGCGTCAAGTCGGTCGCGCATATTGTTTAAGTCGAAGAGTAGCGCTATCCTTTGTTTACGTTCACTCTCATTTCGTGCCTGCAATAGCCATGGCGTCTGTTCTAAGATAATGGCTTTCAAATCCTGATTCTTTTCGAGGTTTGAAAGAAATGCTTCAGGAGTTTGGCTTTTCCAGCTTTCAAAAACATTTTTGATTTTCGGGTTTGCATTTGAAATATAATATGCTATGCTGTTTGCATAAAATGCAGCAAAGAGGGAGTGTGAATTTTTATGAATCGGTTCGGAGATCACCGGCAGCGCTTGAATAGCGTACCATGCGGGGTTGGTCGAAAATTCCAAAGTCAAGCTTTGATGTTTGATTGTAGTATTCTTGCCCGACTCAACCAATTTGTTGAATTCAAACGCTTTACTGCTTGCGCCGGTAATTGGCAAGGGTAATGATTCAGTAACTAAAATTCTACTCGGCACTACCGGAACAGATTTTTCCTCGCCGTCAGAAAAGTTGCCTGCAGTAGCTTTTATACGATAACTGATGATGCCAAAATCTTCGGGAACAGTGATATTCCAGCTTACCGATGTTGTTTTACCGGCTGCTACAGAGAATGTTCCTTGTTTTGTTTTTGTTTTTAATATTTCGGTAATATTTTTTTCTGTTATCGGATCAAAAAACTCAAGGCTTGCATTTCCCGTTAACAATTCTTCGGAGAGGTTAGTAATTCTTGCAGTAAATTGCAGAGTGTCGCCCGTGCGCAGGAAGCGTGGCACGTTTGGCATTACCATCAATTTTTTTGTTGCTGTGAATTCCTGCTCCATCATACCTGTCATCAGATCCCTGGTATTTGCTAATGCCATGAATTTCCATTTGGTAAAGGATTCGGGTAGAGAAAATTTAATGATAACTTCTCCTTTATCGTTTGTCTGCAATTCAGGGTAAAAAAATGCAGTTTCGTTAAAGTCCCGCCTTAATAATGAAGGCTCTATCCGCTTAGCTTTTTCAGCTTTCTCTTCGGCAGTTTCCATTTCTGCAAGTTTACCGTCATCGTATGCATCAACTATAAGAGTACTTTCCTCTACGACAGCCAATTCTTGAGTATTCATTTGTACCATGTCCCTTGACATTGCACCGCTTTTATAAAAAAATGAATCACTTATCCTAAAGCCGTTAAAGCCAAACCAGTTAAGGCGATCGTATGTATTGAAGTGGAAAGACTTATGAGAACGTAAAGTGAAATCCCAGTTATTTCCTCCCGAGGTTCCGATACTTCCGGATAACTGCCAAGGGTTACTTAAGTAATTAGGTATGTAAAGATTAAAGTTCCAGTTGTGAGGCACAAAAGCCTCTAAAGAAGCATCAAACATAGATGCAAGCATTTGCGCTGCAGCCTGATCACCCTTTTTGTCCTTTACCGTTACTCTCCATTCTTCCTTCCCACCTGGTTCCAATACGTTGCGAAACGTTTCAAAAGTAAGATCGAGCTGCTTATTGGTAAACGGTACGGTTACCCACATCCTGTTATTAAATTCGCGGTTGTTAACAACAAAAGTTAATTGTATTGTAAATCCTCCTCTATAATCCTCTTTAATAGGTACTGTTATAACTTTTTGCTCTTTCTCTAACGAAATCCATTGACGGCTAATAGTCCTGCCATGATGCTGCACCTCATATAACGCTTTTACTCTCTGTGCTGCCGAACCAATAAGAAATGTAGCTTCTTCGCCCGGTTCGCCGGATGATTTCAATGGTACGAACCAATTGTAAACTGTAACGGGTGGCTGGCGGTCAGTGAGGCTGAAAAGGTCAAAATATTTTTTGGTTTCTACCTGAGTGCCGAAATTGTCGGTTGCCTTTAAAACAACAACATACTTACCCGATTTCCAGTTCGACAGATTATCGAACCTCAATAAGCTATCCGTTGCCGTATTAATATTCTTACTAAATACCGTTTCAGCAACAGCCCAATTATCATGACTTAATTCATCTTTAAACGTATGTTCAGGGAACTCTTTAATAAATTGATCCGATGGAATAATAAATTGATCGGGTTGTTCCCAGAGCCTTTCTTTTAGAAGTTTTCCAGGATCAATTAATCTTGATACTTCAACGCTAACAATGGTTTTTTGTCTTACGCCAGCTAAATTTTCCGTTTCCAAATTAAAAGATTTCACCTGATTGCGATCGAGTTTTTCAGGGATATCTATATCCAATAAAAGCGCTTCGTAGCCTACTATGATCATCTGGCTACCTGATTGCGTTTCGCCGTTAATGTCGGTAGCTGTAACATTTACCGTATAGGAGAATACCGGCTTGAAGCGCCTGTTTATTTGCTGATCAGGGATTGCTGGAAACTTAATATAAAACTTGCCGTTTTCATCAGCTTGTGTTTCACCGGTTGTTATTTCTGTTTCCGACGATCGTGGGAAGAAATCC
Source organism: Lentimicrobium sp. (assembly GCA_012516825.1). GTDB lineage: Bacteria > Bacteroidota > Bacteroidia > Bacteroidales > 4484-276 > RZYY01. Next base: position 15,091 of record JAAYWF010000045.1, read on the forward strand.
ATGTAAGACAGCCATCGGTAAGGGAACATGTTCCTGCGCACAACGTTGTATTTTACATTGGCGCCACCTATCATATAGCCTGCAAAAGCCTTCACCTCGCCCTCGACAGAGATTTCGGTGTTTAACTTAAAATTATCCTGAATCGGTAGAAAATCTACTTCAAACGTGGGTCGTTTATAATCTTCTACATTAAAAGTAGTACCTCCTGAGCTATTACGTATTGTCATCATTCCATTGAGAACTCCGGTAGGGATAATGAAAGCGCCATTTACCGATCCAAATTCATTTGTAGTCAGAGTGAGGGATGAGATCAGTTGGAAATTAACATCAAAAAAATCAACTTTAGTCTCATAATTTGCTTTCACCTTTTGCTCATCGCCTGTTTTTTCTATGATTATACCTTTAAAATATACTGTTTGGCCGGGACGATATATAGCTCGATCTGTAAAGAAGTAGGTTTTTATTTCAGGCTTTGGATCAGTCTTTATGGTAGGTCCAAGATAAAAAGAGGTTTCCGGAAAAAATCTGTCTTTCTTTTCACTTAGCTCAATAGTAATTGATGTATTGGCGGATTGTTGCGATGGCAGGATAGAGATGTATCCATTTCGATCAGAGGTTCCTGAAGCAAGGAGCTTATCATTATATTCACGGTTTTTAAAGTCATAAACCCGTGCATAAGCTTTATATTTAACTCCTGATTTTGGTGTGCCCTTTATGCGGTCGAGAACAAAAAATTCAACACCTCCTGATTCAAGTTTCTTATGTATGAAAGTTAAATTTGTGATCCAAAGATTTGTCCATGCAAGTTGATGATCTTTTCCTGAGAAGTCCTTGTTGCCGGAGGCAAGCAGTATGTAAAATCCATTTTGCAGCGCCGGTATTTTGAATTCGGTCGTATGCTGTTGTAGATCAGATTCATCAGGGAGGTCTATACTCCAGTTTTCGAGAGCAGGCAATTTAATGAGTTTGGTGGCAAGGTCTGCAATCGGCACTCTCCACGATAACTCTTGATATTCTTTGTAATCTATGGCAATCAACCTGAACCATACTTTGTTATAGTTTTTCCATTTTATTAATCCAAGAGAGGGTTTTTCGGCCGTAGTTGCTATTTCAGTTTGTATTGAAAGCGATGGTTTTATCATATCGTCAAGCAAGATAAGGCAGTTTGCCGCTCCTGTAGTGTTAGGGAATTTCTTGATCGCCTCCTGACAAATATCAGATGCTTTTTTCCTTTCCCACCGATAATCATCAGCTATGTTGGGATTATATTCCGAAGCCTTGGTATTATGAAACATGGCCAGCTCAAATGCTATTGCGGTAGAGTAGGGAGAGTTGTTGAATTTCTTCAGCAAAGCGTTTAGCGCATTTTGGTAAAGCCCATCTTTTTCGGTAATTATTGTGTTTGAGTGCACATAGTTAAGGCGTTTAAGGTCAACATCAATGAGCGCTTGTACGTCCTTGTCGTTCAGATGAAACAGTAAAAGCTCCTGATAAATTGCCAATATTTTTCCTGAAAACGTTCCAGCGATATTTTCAGGAAGTTGCAGGTTTATAAAACTCTCTACTGAGTTGAAGTAATTAAGATGATCGGGTTTCCACTGGTCGGCTGCTGTTGTTATTCCTGTTTCGCCCGAAGCATAGAAATCAATAGCTCTGTGTGCAAGGAAGTCGTATAGTGTAGGTCTAAATATTTTTGAGTCTTTTTCTTCTAATAAGATTGCCGAAAAAGCTTTCAGGTCCACTCCTTGTAATTGATTAGCCGGAGATAATGATACCTCAAAATGACTAGCGGCAGTGGAAAGTAATTTAGCGGCATCCCAGGTTTGAATATCGTCGCTGGTCTCTCCTGCCACCTTACTTCTTTCGAGAATCTGGTAACGGTTAGTATGAAAATAACGTAAATAGAGATCCCCAAGAAGTGAATGTAAAACCTGCTTCTCAGGAAATCCTGCTGATTTTATTTCAGTTTTTATTTCACTGATTGCCTTCACAAGGTAATCTTCCTCATAATCGGCCATAAGCTTTATTCGGTAGATATTTGCTTTGATCAGTTGCGGGCTGTTCTGTTCGTTTTGTGCTATTTTGTATATCTCATTAACTAATTCAAGCGCCGAACGAGGTTGATTTAAACTGACCAACGAGTCAACCTGTTTCCATTTATCATCATAATTTTTGTCCATAGGAGGAATGTTTGCTGTGATGAATAGAACAATTGCTGATAAAATGGCAATAAAAAACGCCAGTTTCAATAACTTCATAATATTTGGAATTTTGATCAGTCCAATGATCAAGAATTGTGCAAAATAAAACTCTTAAAAATAAATCTACCGGCAAAGAGGGTTTTTTGCCGAGAACAGTTGCCTGAAAAGTGGATATTTAATATTAATCTGACAGGGTCAAACAGGTGAATTATAAGGATTTACGGTAATTTTTTCTAACAGAAAAATATTAATTTAGCATCAAAATATTTTACCTAAATCTTTATCAAAATATCTCTTCGTCAGTTTTATTTTCGTCAGTTTTAGTTTTTTTTGCTTCTCTGTTAATCAGAAAGTAATATAGTATCAGGCTAACTCCGCCGCATATCAGAATCATGGAAAAATATGCTGGTTCCTCTGCCATATACTTCTTTGCTACAAGAATGTTCCCAATAAGGATACCAAGCGAGATGCCTACCATCAGCAGGCCGATTTTCAGCGATATGTTAGCATCTTTTTCTGTTTTGAGGAGTTTTGCATCTTTCCCGTGTTGGATTAGGGTTAGATGAATCTTTTTTCGAGCCTGTATATACACAATCAAGGCGATCATAGCAAAAAGGCTGATTGGAACTAAAATTTCAACTGAGGTCATAATATTATTTTTTAAAAGGTTACTAAAATATGTCTATGAGCTTTATTGGTTTTGACGCTATTAAATTGAAGTGGTTACAAAAATTTTGAAAAATGAAAAAGGAGTTCTCTATGGATTAATTTGAGTTTAGTAAGGTTTTAATTTAAATAGTTTTTATTTATCATGTATTCAATTGGTTAGTTCAGTTGGACAAATCAGATAGGCCTGCCATTTAAGCATGAAATGAAATTAAACCCTGGTTTAATATTTATGACTAAATTTGAAACCTCCTAATTTTATGTTTCTTTACTATGAAAAGGGTGTACTTCATACTGATCCTGTTTTTAGGACTTCATTTGGCTGCTCAGGAGCCTAATCATAATTCCTTTCCGGCGGTAACTTCAGAGGATTCAGTTACTATTCGTTCTTTTCGCCCCGGATTATTACCCTTTAATTTTGATAAAAAATTAAGTTTCAGGCTCGAAGTTGGTAGCGCTTTTGGGTTTAGCTCATCTGGCGGGCAGATGTTTGGGGTGTTCACTTCGCCACATTTCAGTTACAAACTTTCTGATAAGTGGAGGATCAATAGTGGTCTTCGAATTCAAAATTCTAATTTTTTAAGTTGGTACAACCCTTTTATACCTCACTTCCCTGAGCGCATGCAGATTTTCGATCATAACATCACGCAAACGCTTATGTACGCCGAAAGTGAATATTTGATCAACCCCAGATTGCTGATCTCAACCAAAGTGTTTAAAGAGGTGTCTCTTTTTAATGAGCCACAGGTTAATCCTTACGCTTTAGATTTAAGTGGCGAAGGGGTCTCTTTCGGTATCAACTATCTTGTTAACGATAATTTTCATTTTGGCGCCGAAGTAGGCATAAGCAGAGGCGTAAACCCATATAATCCTTGGTATCCCGCCACGTTTGGATACCCTGGCCGCTCTCCTTACAGAATTAATTCACTCTCACCCTTTGATTAACGATAGCTTTCGTTTTAATCAAATAATTTAAGTCATTATTTCATTAATGCGTTGATTATGCATATCTTATTATCTCCATCCAAGACATTAAACGAACAAGTAAAAATACCATCACTTGATTTCACTCAACCTCATTTTTTAAAGCAAGCAGCCCAATTAGTAGAGATCTTAAAAAAATTTTCTCCATCGCAGATACAACGGTTGATGAATGTCAATCCTAAACTTGCTGATCTAAATGCGCTCCGGTACCTGGAATGGGGTTTACCATTCACTATCGAAAATGCTTTGCCCGCGGTATTGATGTTTAAAGGCGAAGTGTACAACGGCCTGAAAGCTGAAACTTTAACTGATGATGATTTGGAGTTTGCCCAGGAGCATCTACGTATCTTGTCAGGCCTTTATAGTTTGTTGCGTCCATTAGATCTCATAAAACCCTATCGGCTTGAAATGGGCGCTAAACTTAAAAACAAAAGAGGTGATGACCTATACCAGTTTTGGGGGGATTCTATTACAAATATGATAAATGAGCAATTAAAAGAACGAAAAGCGAAATGTATTATTAACTTAGCCTCTGACGAATACTTTCGTGCTATAAAAATGGAAAGATTAGAAGCTGAGGTTATCACTCCACAATTTAAGGATTTCTCCGGTGGCTCTTATAAATTTATTACGGTTTACGGCAAAAAGGCGCGGGGGATGATGGCTAGGTATATCATTACAAATAGGCTTGAGAATGTTGACGAGATAAAACTCTTTGACTCAGAATGTTATCATTTTAATCAGAGTTTTTCGGACAAATCAACATGGGTTTTTACACGAGGATAGCCCCCAACTACATATTCTATCAGATATTTTCTTATTTTTACCGTTGAGATCGAATCCAAACGGATGCCATGAAATTCTGGAATTCATATCCTTTCTTCAG
>JAAYWF010000046.1 GCA_012516825.1 Lentimicrobium sp.
CCTTTTTGGGCAAAAGTAGAAAAAGTAAAACAGCAATCCGCACCCATACAGAACTTTGAGTCTTTTATAGTAAAATGAAATATTACTAAAAAAACCCCCCACCTTTAAAAAAGTGGAGGGCTTCTCCTGATAATAAATTGAATATTTCTATTTTACCAAACCAATGATGAAATCATTATTTGACCACTATTTTATAATGCTTGAGAAGACATTATCGGAAAAAGGATGGGAGGGAACTTCCGTTTAATAGGTCAACATAAATATTCAATTAATATCATCAAAGAACAGAATAAAAACAGAATAAGTAAACGCATTAAAAATTAATGCGGCGCTAAAATAATGCAAAAAAAGTAACCAAATAAGAAAAATGAATTCTTTTTTAAGTTTACTAAGTTATTTCGTATAACTTTTGGATGATATTAGAAAACTGATAGACTTAAGATTTAAGTAAATGACCGGCGCTGGCAGTTATTTTTTATAATTACTAATTTACAATCATTTTGAATAACTTTTTCAGAGCGGATCCAATCTTCATTTTATTTTTAATACAAAATCCTGTAAAACTAAACGTCAATTATATCAATTGAACATAAAATTCTGACTTTTGTATCTATAACAAATGGTTAATTAATTTTCCAGATCCTATTAGTTCTTTAAGGCTTCTTTCGAAACGGGCATGTTTAATTGCTTCAAGATAATTTAAATTGTGCAAATCGCTCCCGAGTAGCTCCACCATGTTTTGTTCGATCATTTTTTCAGCAATTCTTTTTATTTCATTTGAATAATGACCCGAGAGCGAACTTATATTGATCTGAAAAAGCACTCCTCTATCTTTAAGCTCTTCATATTTGCTCCAATTTCCAAAAAAGTATGAATAGCGCTCCGGGTGAGCAAGGACTATTTTGTATCCGGCTATTTGCAAATCAAAGAAATAATCTCTCCAATGTGGGTATTCATTAAAAAATGACATTTCGACAAGTAGATGATTTTTTCCGAAAGTTAGAAGATCGCCTTTTTCAATTTTCTCCTTAAATTTTTCATCAATCAGATATTCGGCAGCCGCTTGAAGCTCTATATCAACGTTTTGTTTTTTAAGCTCACGCTTTACTCTTTCCAACTCTGACAATATTGTCCCAGAAGAATTTTGATAAAACTCACCCTGAATATGTGGCGTAGTAATAAGCTTTGAGTACCCAAGCTTTTTCATCTCTTTAATAAGAATCATAGATTTTTCAAGCGAATCGACTCCATCATCTAAACCGGGAATAAGATGAGAATGCATATCAGTTTTCAATAGAGATAAATCAACGGGTTTCGTTAACCTGGAGGAAGAAAATATGTTTTTTAAAACTGACATTACTATAAAATTGAGGGCGCAAAAATAAGATTTTGTAAAAGGTGGTTCATTTCAAAGAGGTATCTGTTGATTTTGCCAGTAAACATTTTAAAATTTCTGGGATGTTGTTTTATAAAAATGAAACAGTGTAAAACTATTGATGGATTAGAATCTGTAAACAAAAATAGCCTTTCCGTCGTCAGTTTCGTAAAAATCAGATATAATAGCTTCGCATTTGAAATTGTTTTTCTCATAAAACTTTCTTGAAGGTAGATATTGATCTTTAGTTGACGTTTCAGCAACAAGCAGGCGCCCATTATCTTCTCTAATAAGCCTTATTGTTTCATTAAGGAGATGCACACCAATTCCTTTTCCACGAAAGTCGTTATGTGTAACGATCCAATACAAATCATAGGTTCCCTTAGTACATGGTGTAGGTCCGTAACAAGCATACGATACAACAATGTCTTTATATTCTGCAAATATGAAGAAGTACCCACTATCAAATCCTTTTATAAGGCGTTCTTTAGCAAGTTCGTTTGCAACAATAATTTCATGCTCGTAAAAAAAACCCGTTGATCTGACAATTTCTTCAATAGTTTTTGGATCATCCGGCAGAACATTGTACCGAAAAGATACATTTAAATTATCCATAATTATTTCAACACCTCTTTAATAATTTTATCAACGACTTGAGTAAAGCTGTATCCAGCATATTCGCATGCAGCATAGAAACCGCTCCCAGGGGTTATGCATGGATTAGCGTTAACTTCAAGGATAAAAGGATTGCCTGAATTATCCATTCTAAAATCTACCCTTGCATAGCCTTTTAAACCTAATGTTTTCCAGCATTTTA
>JAAYWF010000047.1 GCA_012516825.1 Lentimicrobium sp.
ATATCAAATAATTTAATTTTTTTGACATGAAGAAACATAATTTTTATGCTGGGCCCTCTATCCTCCCGCAATTTACATTGGATGAGACAGTAAGCGCAATCAGGGATTTTGCCGGAACCGGATTGTCGTTACTTGAGATCTCACATCGTAGTAAACAATTTGTGGCAGTCATGGACGAAGCGACTGCTATGTTCAAAGAGCTTCTTAACATCCCCGAAGGCTATTCGGTAATTTTCCTTGGCGGTGGAGCTAGCTTGCAATTTTGCATGGTTCCATTCAACCTGATGAATAAAAAGGCTGGCTTCCTCGTTACTGGCGAATGGGCAACCAAAGCTCATAAAGAGGCTAAGAATTTTGGAGAAGCAGTAGAAGTAGCATCTTCAAAAGACAAAAATTTCTCCTATATCCCTAAGAATTTTAACGTTCCAAAGGATCTTGATTATTTCCATATCACAACTAATAACACGATTTATGGTACACAGTTAAGGAAAGACCTTGACGTTGGCGTACCTTTGGTTGCCGATATGTCATCCGACATTTTCTGCCGCCCATTGGATGTTTCAAAATATGCTCTTATTTATGGTGGTGCACAGAAAAACCTTGCCCCTGCCGGTGTAACATTCGTTATTATCCGCAACGACATTCTGGGTAAGGTAGATCGTAAAATACCTACAATGCTCAACTATCAGACACACATTGACAAAGGATCAATGTTTAACACTCCTCCGGTTATGCCCGTTTTCTCGGCATTGCAAACACTAAAATGGCTGAAAGCACAAGGCGGTGTTGCTGCAATGGAAAAAATAAATAAGCACAAAGCCGAACTATTATATGCCGAAATTGATCGTAATCCCTATTTCAAAGGCACAGTGGAAAAAGAGGACCGCTCATGGATGAATATCTGTTTTGTAATGAGCGATGAACATAAAGCTCTTGAACAGGAATTTCTTGACTTTGCTACTTCAAAGGGTATGGTCGGAATAAAAGGACACCGTTCTGTTGGTGGTTTCAGGGCTTCAACCTATAACGCACTCCCACTCGAAAGCGTTAAAGCGCTAATAGATACGATGAAGGAATTTGAAAAAATGAAATCTTAACCTTAAAATTATTAATAATGAAAAAAGTATTAGTTGCTACCGAAAAACCATTTGCCGCTAAGGCTGTTAAAGCGATAAGAGAAGTTGTTGAAAACGCTGGTTACGAACTTGTTTTACTTGAAAAATATACCGATAAGGAGCAGCTTATCAGCGCTGTTGCCAATGTAGATGCAATGATTATCCGTAGCGATATTGCCGATAAAGCTGTTCTGGATGCCGCTAAAAACCTGAAAATAATTGTAAGAGCAGGCGCCGGTTACGATAATATTGACCTTGCAGCCGCCACTGCCAACAAAGTCGTTGCTATGAACACACCTGGTCAAAATTCAAATGCCGTTGCCGAACTGGCAATAGGCATGATGATATACATGGCCCGGAATAAATATGACGGCAAGGCAGGAACCGAGCTACGCGAAAAGACACTTGGAATCCATGCATTTGGAAATGTAGGCAAACTTATTGGCTCAATTGCGAAAGGAATAGGTATGGAAGTTTATGCTTTCGATCCATTTATTAAAAAAGAAGATATAATTGCTGGAGGCGCAACTCCTGTTGATAGCGTAGAAGAACTTTATAAAAAGTGCCAATACATTTCTTTAAATATTCCAGCGACAGATCAAACAAAGAAATCAATAGGCTATAAGATTCTCTCTACAATGCCCGAAAATGCCGTCCTGGTTAATACAGCCCGTAAAGAGGTAATTGATGAAGAAGGATTGCTCAAAATGTTTGAATTAAGACCTGATTTTAAATATATCTCCGATATTGCTCCCGACTGCATCGCAGATATCGAAAGCAAATATCCAAACAGGTATTTCTTCACTCCAAAAAAAATGGGCGCTCAAACTTCAGAAGCTAACATCAATGCCGGTATTGCTGCCGCCAGACAAATTGTTGATTTCTTCAAAAAAGGAGTTACAACTTTTCAAGTGAACAAATAAACCAATGATTTAATAGATTTGTAGTTTAACAATCAGACCTGACACGACCTAAGCCAGGTCTGATTTTTTGATAATAACAGCTTCATTACATTGATTTCGTATGGAAAACCAAAACAACACTCAAACTTTTTTTAGATTCGAGGATCTAAGAGTATATCATAAAGCTTTAAATTACATAGAATGGGTACATAGGACAATTTGTCTTTTACCTGAAATTGAGAATCAAAGCCTTTCAACAAACTTTATAAATTCAGCTCAGGTTATAGCTATTCAGATAGCTGAAGGATCTTCACGCAATAAAACGCAGTTTGCCAATCATCTAAAAACTGCTAAATCAGCTATCCGCGAATGTGTAGTTTATACTGCCATTGCTAAAAACTTAAATTACATCTCTGAAGATCATTTTAACGAATCGCGAAACCTATTAATGGAGCTTACCAAAATGGTTGCCGCTTTGATCGGCTCATTACAACGCGGTGATACTACTAATCAGGAATAAACTTTATTTAATTATTAATTTTTTACAAAATGGCAATTTTAAAAGCATTTAAAGGCCTCAGGCCTCCGAAAGAAATAGCCCGCGATCTGGCTTCGCGTCCTTACGATGTTCTAAATTCAGAAGAAGCCAGAAAGGAGGCATACGGTAACAAATATTCATTGTTGCATATTATAAAACCAGAGATTGATCTGCCCGAAGATATTGACCTTTATGCCCCCGAAGTTTACAAAAAAGCCAAAGAGAATTTTGAGCTTTTTCAAAAAAATGGATGGCTCGTCCCTGATGATGATGAATACCTATACATCTATGCTCAAACTATGAATAACAAAACACAGTATGGCTTGGTAGGATGTGCAGCAGTAGAGGATTATATGAATAATCGTATAAAAAAACATGAACTGACCAGAAAAGCAAAAGAGGAAGACAGGATGAAACATGTTAGAATTACCAATGCCAATATGGAGCCGGTATTCTTTACCTATCCTGCCATACCGAAAATTGACAGTATAGTTGCTGATTGGGTTAAAAATCATGAACCGATCTATGACTTTATAGCAGTTGATGGATTTGGACACCACTTCTGGGTTGTTGATGATAAAAAAACTATAGAACTTCTTATCAACCTATTTGCTGATTTGCCAGTTACCTATGTAGCCGATGGACATCACCGTACGGCAGCAGCAGCATTAGTAGGTAATGAAAAAAGGATGAACAATCCAAATCATAAAGGCGACGAAGAGTATAATTATTTTCTGGCCGTCCATTTTCCTGATAACCAACTCACCATTATTGACTACAACCGTGTAGTTACCGACCTGAATGGAATGACAAAGCAAGAGTTTATCAACAATCTAAAAGTGCATTTTGACATAGTAGAGAAAGGAGAAAACATTTATAAGCCTGATCGTCTGCACACCTTTGGAATGTATATTGACAAAAAATGGTATTCGCTTACGGCCAAACCAGGCACATACAATGATTCCGACCCTATTGGAGTACTTGACGTTACTATACTTTCCAACCTCGTATTCGATCAAATGCTGAATATTAAAGATTTAAGAACATCCGAGCGTATTGATTTTGTTGGCGGCATCCGAGGCCTTGAAGAACTTGAACGCAGGGTGGATTCAGGCGAAATGGCCGCTGCTTTTGCACTATATCCGGTTTCGATGCAACAATTAATCAATATAGCCGATACAAACAACATAATGCCGCCAAAAACCACATGGTTTGAACCTAAACTTCGAAGCGGCCTTGTAGTACATTTACTTGATAAAATATAAAATTAAAATCTATGGAAATAAAAGATATCGTACTAAAAACTCTTAAAGAGTCAACTGAGCCATTAAAAGGTGGAGAGATAGCAGAAAAATCAGGTGTTGACAAAAAAGAGGTGGATAAAGCCATTAAGATTTTAGTTAAAGAAAATCTTATCCATTCTCCTAAGAGATGTTTTTATGCCGCAAAATAGGATCAGCTTTTAATAAGCGATTCCATTAATCATAATCTTGAATTCGGTAAAATAATTATATAATCAGTTGTTATCTGCCGACTGATCAATAACAGATAATATATTTCATTTAAAAATGGCCAACTATGGTAAATGGATTGGTGGTGGTATTGGTTGGGTACTTGGCGGCCCGATAGGAGCTCTCTTGGGCTATCTGTTCGGCTCGATGTTCGACAGTTTAAGCAAAGGTGAATTTGAATACTACCAACCCACCGCAAAAGATTTTACCGGTCAGGGACACAAAAGTAACACACCCCAAACACAACACGGGGATTTTACTATAAGTCTTTTGATCCTTACCGCTGCCGTGATGAGAGCTGATAAACGAGTTCTGAAATCAGAACTTAATTATGTTAAGAGCTTTCTCATTAGCCAATTCGGCACTGTTCAGGCAGCCCAATTCGTACTGATGCTTCGGGATATCCTTAAACAGGATATTGACACACAAGGTGTTTCCAAGCAAATTGCAAGATATATGGATTATTCATCAAAACTGCAATTATTACACTACCTTTTCGGAATAGTGCTGGCCGACGGGCATTCGCATAGTGAGGAAATTCTTGTCGTTGAAACAATTGCTAATTATTTAGGAATATCTTCCGCTGATTATACCTCTATTAGAGCAATGTTTATTAAGGATAATCAGAATAATTATGCAATTCTCAACATAAGTCCCCAGGCAAGTGATGAAGAGGTAAAAAAAGCATACAGACGAATGACTCTCAAACATCACCCCGACAAGGTTGCACATTTGGGATCAGATATTCAGGAAGCGGCAAAAGAGAAATTTCAAAAAATTAATGAAGCATACAGCGCCATCAAAGCTGAAAGGGGAATGACTTAAAAAAGAGGTAACAACAATTACAAACCGCTAAGTCCGTCAGAAAATTTACAGCCACCAACGGCAAAACTACCTGCTAACCGCCAAAGCAGTTGAATATTTCAGTAAAAATCTTAAAGAACACCCTGACCATGAAAAGTTAACTACGATTTAAAAACAGGGTTTTCTATAGATTACTTCGGTTACAATTGCCGATAATAGTAAAACCTTTTTTTTTAAAGAAGCAAAATATTTTTTGTTAACAAAAACTTCAGTTGACAAGCAGATTTAATTATTGCCTATCACTTCCAAAGCCATTTCAGCAGCTTCAATAGTTGGCTGAGTTGAAAGCGGCTGCCCAACTGCCTCCTTCATCCATTGCTGCGGGATAATACTACCGAGCTTATAGATTCGAAGAATCTCGTCTGCGAAATTTTTGTCGGCAATATATTGCTCTATTTGAAAATCTATCAGGTGGCCAAGTGGATAGTTGGAGAGATAGAGCGGGTTGCTGATCATGTGGCTGTAGATGGCTAAGATGGGTTCATCCTTTTGGCCAAAAACAGGTGTGTAATATTTGTTCCAGATATCTTTTGCTATAGTTATTACCGCCTCTTTTAATTCTTCTGGCATAGCATTAGGATTGGCATACATCCATTTCCACACCTCCATATCTACCAGCGATACACCCATAATTTCATAGCACGACCAAAAATTAGCTAATGCATTCATATGTTCTTTCATTGGGTCTCCTCCGCTTAGTCCGAGCAGTTCAAGATCACGTTTTTGGAAAATAAAGGCAAGAGCTTCGGTAAAAGAGGTATTTGGCACTCGGTTAAGTGAATAATAATCTACATCGTGCAACGAAATCGTTTGTTCAACATTATGTCCGAATTCATGAACAGCGATGTTGTAACCTTTATAATCCATGCCGTTGGCACCTATCCGGGTACGTAGCAATGCTTTATCATCACGTGTAAGCGCTCCCCAGGCATGCCCTGCTCCACGCGAACCTTCAACCTTAATCTGAGAAGCGATAAAATCAGCCTTTTCAGGGCTAAAACCAAGTGTTCTCAACATCCTTGGAAGATCATTCTGAACCTCTTCAACATTAGGATAACGAGTCATAGTAATACGGTCAAGCTGCTCCTGAGAATACTTGCTACCTGCCTTGAAACCATTAAACCAAATATCGAAAGGCTCAAGCTGGCGGCCTAACTGACTTCTGATATATTCTGCAACCTTATTTACCGTTGGACTTGATATAAATTCGACAAACAATTTTTCAACATCCTGTTGTGGTATTTCCATATTTGCCTCAAACTGGCGTTGAATATAGTTGGGGGTTTGTGGATAGTATGGATCAAGTTGATATTGTGCCTTGAAATTGTTGAGCATGTGCTCATAACGCCTATCTGGTTCACTTTGAAAATCAACAGATTCAGAATTATCAAAAAGTTGGTTTGTAAATGGGTTCCAATCATAAGAATCACTATTGATCACCTTTTCAGGTATCGTTTGATCTATAATCCTCTTCATAACGGCATACACCATTTTCTGCTTTTCAATTCCATTTTCATCGGCATAATTTGATTTCAACTCATCGCGTAATCCCCAGTGAGAGATCAGACGAAGGTCGGCAGGGAAAAGTTTTTCACCATTAGTATCTATCAAATTGCCCATATAGATATTGTAATTATCAATGTATGCATCTGCTGCGGTATTGATAGCTACATAATTTTGTATTAATGTGGCTGGCACACGTGAAGTATAATAATCACCAATTCTGGCCATTGCCCATTCCCGACGACTCCATTTATCACTCAACTGGGTCTTTTCGTCTAATGAATAATATGGAAAGTTTAACATGACCACAAAGGCGATCTTGTTTTCAAAGAAATCTTCTTGCATATGCGCTCCGGGCTCATAGCTTCCAAACAACATGTCAACCGGCAATATTGGCCCCAAATCAAGATGAAGAGGGCGCATTAAATCCTTTTTCATACGCAACATGTTGCCTCCCAAAATTTCATAATTCAACAAAAGCCTTTGAAACAATTTATCAAGTTCATCTTCATCCGCAATGAAGTACTCCTGACAAAATACATTGAACTCACTTTCGTTCCCATCGCTAACCCTCCAGAGTGAAGCAACTTGCCCTACTCCGCGTTCAATCCTGAAACGAAAAGCCTCGCCATGATTCTTTAATAATTCACTAACGACATCTTGAATAATTTCGTCGTTTAGTTTTGTTTCCGATAAATCTACTTTTTTCATACCTTTCTCTCCACAACCTGCCAATACAAATATGATTGACAGAAAAAGATAATAGATGTAATGTTTCATTTCAATATTCTGAATTTAAAGTTAATGTACAAAGGTAGTAAATATTGAGAAGTCTTTGCTTTTTGTAACGAATTTTAACCCTTATTAAGCATTTGACAATAATCAAATGTCAGTGATCAACACAATAAGACTTTTACTGAGCAACCGCCAAATCGGGATCTGCATCATAAAGTCAACAGTTCAACCCAAAAGGGCTCTCTATTGATTAATCCAGGTTTAATGAAAAATTTACATATTGAAATATAACACATTATAGTAACCGCCAGGAAATCTAAATCTTTTGGCTACTTTTGCCGCCTTATTTTACAGGAGTAATGGAAATTAAAATCGTTAATCGTTCGGGCTACTCTTTGCCCGCTTATGAAACGGAAGCTTCGTCCGGAATGGATATCCGCGCTAAAATAAGTTCACCGATAACACTGAAGTCATTGGAAAGGGCGCTTGTGCCAACAGGCCTTTTTGTCGAAATACCATTAGGCTATGAGGCACAAATACGACCACGTAGCGGCCTGGCTGCCAAACACGGAATATCGCTGGTAAATACTCCAGGAACAATTGATGCTGATTATCGCGGCGAAATTAAAGTGATCATGATAAACTTATCAAACGAAAACTATACTATACACGATGGCGACAGAATTGCACAAATGGTGATATCAAAAGTTGAACATATTCATTGGAAAGTAGTTGATGAATTGGAACAAACAACAAGAGGAGAAGGCGGATTTGGACATACCGGGAAGTAATCAATAATTAAAGACAAAAATATTTTTAAATCTAGAATAAAATTAGGCTAAAACTTGTTTATTGTTATCCGGTTTATGTTACTGGGGCGAACAATAATAAAGACATAGATAAAATCAATGATTAAACAGCAAAAAACAATAAAATCCAAAACCTTAGTTTTTTCGGTATTTCTACTTTCATTTCTTGTTTCATGCAACTTTTGCATTGCCCAATCAAAATCTAAAAAATCCACAAAGCTCTCTGAATTTCAGATTAACCAACGAAAAGAGATTTTTTTAAATGCTGTTAAAGAGAGAACGCTTGGCAACTACAACGAAGCAGAAAAGCTATATAAAGATGTTTTGGCTATTGATCCTGAGCATGACGCTTCGATGTATGAACTTGCGCGCATCTATCTTACAAAAAACCGGTCGGAGGATGCTGTAAAGTTGCTTGAAAAGGCCTGTGAACTAAGCCCCGATAATGAATGGTATCTCGAGCTATTAGCCGGAGTATATAAAGAGACATATCAAATTGATAAGTTAATAATAGCACAGGAACAACTGGTTAAAAGGAACCCAGGGAAAATTGATTATAAACTCAATCTTTCCTTGATTTATGTCATTAATGGCGATATAAAAAAAGCAATAGCTGTTTTAGACGAAATTGAGGAACAAATAGGTAAAACTGAAGAGGTTTCGATCCAAAAGAAACAGTTGTACCTCATATCCAAAAAACCTAAACAAGCGACTGACGAATTAGAATCCTTAGTAAACGCCTATCCCGACAATACTCGATATCTTCAAATTTTGGCAGAGACTTACCTGGACACTGATCAGGAAGACAAAGCATTAACTATTTACAAACGGATTAAAGAGATAGATCCCGACAATCCTTACATACATATTTCGATGGCGGATCTATACAAAAAACAGGGTAATGATAATCTTGCCATAGAGGAGTTAAAAGCCGGATTTGCTAACACAGCGCTTGATGTTGACACAAAAATACATGTTTTGCTATCGTTCTTCAGCTTCGACGAATATTATAATACAAAAAAGAGTGTCGTTTTGGAGTTAGTTACAATACTGGCCGAAACACATCCCGACAATAACACAGCATTGGCAGTGTATGGCGAGATGCTTAATCATAATCAAGAACACGAAAAAGCATTAGAGGTCTTTGACCGAATAATAGCTAACGACGAGAGCAACTATAGTTGGTGGGAGCAGAAGCTTTTTCTCGAAAACCAACTCCAAAAGTCGGATAATGTATATAATACAAGCCAACGCATGATAGAACTTTTTCCTATGCAGCCACTGCCCTATCTCTTTAATGGCTTTGCATTGCTCGAGAAAAAAAACTACGAGGCTGCACGTCATTCGCTCGAAAATGGGGTAATGCTGGTTATTGACAATGATCTACTCGAAGGGCAGTTTTATAGCACTTTGGGTGATGTTTACAACAAATTGAAAGAACATGAAAAATCTGACAGAAGCTATGACAAAGCATTAAAACTTAAACCTGATGATGCTTATGTACTCAACAATTATAGTTACCACCTCACCCTGCGTATGGAAAATTTGCCAAAGGCTAAAGAGATGGCCGCAAAAGCCAATGAGTTGATGCCCGACAAAGCTTCGTTTCAAGATACTTATGGCTGGGTACTTTTTAAAATGGGAGATTATGAGAATGCAGAAAAATGGTTAAAAAAAGCTATTGATAATGATAATAAAAATAGCCCCGTTCTTCTGGAACATTACGGCGATGTGCTTTTTAAGCTCGGACGTAAAACCGATGCCATGAAATATTGGATAAAAGCAAAAGAAAACACTAAAGAGGGCGAAACAACAGAATCTTTACAGGAAAAAATAAGAACAGGCATTCTACATGAATAAGATCGCTACAAAGAAGATTTCATTTATCCCACGAAAGATTTACCTGATTATCGCTTTTGCAGCCTTTATCATCTTACTTAACTCCTGCAAAGGCTACAGAAGTACATTAAAAGCTCCAATAAAAGAACAGGGCGCTGACTACCTCATGGAACAGCTCCAATTGAATAGTTTTAAATTTAATACCCTAACCTCAAAATTTACCGTAGATTACGCGTATAAAAGGATTCGCTATGATATTAAAGGCCAGATTCGTATAGTAAAAGATAGCGCCATTTGGGTTAGTTTTAATCAGGATTTAGGTATGGAGTTAGCTCGATTGCTAATAACACAGGATTCTGTAAAATTCATGAATAGGCTAACTAAAAGCTATTTTGCCGGAAATCATAGTTTTGTAAATGATTTTTTGAATGCCAATATTGACTACGAAATCCTACAATCGTTAATTCTTGGAAACGACTTTGAATATTATGAAAATGCCAGCTTTAAGGCCGCTATTGATGGGAAAAATTACAAGCTGTCAACTACAGGCCGAAGCAAACTAAAAAAACATGTCCGCAATAATGATGACAACACGCGAATTTTGCTGCAAACAATATGGCTCAATCCTAATACATTTAAAATAAACGAGATAAAGTTAAAAGAACTGACAAAGGATAGTAAAAAACTCAATGCAAAGTATTCTAATTTTGTTAATATAGGGTCTCAAAAATTAGCATCAAGAGCCGATTACGTTATTGAAGACAAATCGCCAATAAAGGTTACAGTGAAGCACTCAAAAATTATTACTGATGAAAAAGTTTCTATGCCTTTTGCAATTCCTGACAACTACAGGAGAGAATAAAACAACATTAATATAATTACGAATAAAGAATCTTTTCTAAAATACTTTATGACAAATAACGAAGACAAACTCAAAAAAATCATATCTCACTCCAAAGAGTATGGATTTGTTTTTCCGTCAAGTGAAATATACGATGGGCTTAGCGCTGTTTATGATTATGGTCAGTATGGTGTCGAGCTTAAAAACAACATAAAGGATTACTGGTGGAAATCAATTGTACAGTTTCACGAAAACATTGTAGGCCTCGATTCTTCCATATTTATGCATCCTACTATTTGGAAAGCTTCAGGCCATGTGGATGCTTTTAATGACCCGATGATTGACAACAAGGATTCCAAAAAACGCTATCGGGCTGATGTACTTGTCGAAGATCACATACTAAAAATTGAATCTAAGATAGAGAAAGAGATTGAAAAGGCTGCCAAACGGTTTGGCGACAGCTTCGACAAAGAGCAATTTGTAACCACAAATCTGCGCGTAACAGGCTATTTGGAACAAATAGCTGAAATACGTAAAAAATTAGCAGCAGCAATGGATAATGATGATCTCTCTGATCTCCGCCGGTTAATTGAGGAGCTTGAAATAGTATGCCCGATATCAGGGTCGAGGAACTGGACTGACGTTCGGCAGTTTAATCTTATGTTTTCAACAAGTATAGGATCACTCTCCGAAGGGGCAAACACAATCTATCTTCGGCCTGAAACAGCTCAAGGTATTTTTGTCAATTTCCTGAACGTGCTCAAATCGGGCAGAATGAAGGTGCCATTTGGCATAGCACAAATCGGCAAAGCATTTCGCAACGAGATTGTAGCGCGTCAGTTTATCTTTCGCATGCGCGAATTTGAACAGATGGAAATGCAGTATTTTGTCAGACCGGGCACCGAGTTGGATTGGTTTAAATATTGGAAAGATCAGCGTTTGAAGTGGCACCTTGGAATGGGCATCCCGGAGGAATATTATCGTTTTCATGAACACGACAAATTAGCCCACTATGCAAATGCTGCTTTCGATATCGAGTTCAACTTCCCTATGGGATTTAAGGAGTTAGAAGGAATTCATTCCCGAACAGATTTTGATCTTGAAGCACATCAACAATATTCAGGAAAAAAAATTCAATACTTCGATCCAGAGCTACAAGAAAATTATGTTCCTTACGTAGTAGAGACCTCAATAGGCCTTGACCGGACATTCCTCGCCGTGCTCTCCTACGGCTATCATGAAGAAACTCTAGACGACGGATCGGAACGCGTGGTAATGCGAATACCTCCGTTTCTGGCGCCAATTAAAGCTGCAGTATTACCATTAGTAAAAAAAGATGGAATGCCCGAAAAAGCAAGAGAAATATTTGATTGGCTAAAAATGGATTATATGATTCAGTATGACGACAAAGACGCTATCGGTCGCCGCTATCGCCGACAGGACGCCATCGGTACACCATATTGCATCACAATTGATAGCGAAACACTCGAAAACGATACGGTAACTATACGTGAGCGCGATTCAATGAAACAAGATCGAATTCCGATAAATAAAATTTCGACTATTATAAATGAAAGGTTAACATTGAAAAGCTAATTGATGCTGACAATTAAAATTAGAATTTAATCCCAAATTAGTCAACCAATAACGTTTAACAACCTCCTGAAACTATCATTTTCGTTTCAATAATTTTTGGCTTTGAAGCATTTGATTGCTTTGCCTCAATAGGCGATGTTTTGAAAAACCTGGGATAATCATATTGTGCTTTTTCGCTATGTGTAAATGCATTAGATGACTTGTACTTCTCAAGTACGCTTTCTTTAATAAAGCTAAAATCATTAGCCATTACCAGCACATTTTTAAAACCTTTGCCAGCCAATAATAGACTAGCCAACGAGGCTTGCGACTCCGTTCCGGAAAAAAGAATTATATCCTTTCTACCTCTCAACTGTTTCAACGATTCGGAATCCAACAATTTGTCAAATGAAATATTTACAGCGCCTGGCATAGTGCCACGATTGTACTCCTCCTCATTGCGAAGGTCAACCAAAAGATAGTCCTGTAAACGATTTGATTCGACCAAGGACAACAAATCGGCGGGCATGACCCATCTTTGCTGATTTTCAACCTGTTCGAGCATCTCTGCACTACTGACTTTATACTTTGGTCCTACGAAATATTGAAAAATCATGACCAAAAAAACAATCCCTGCAAAAAGAAAAGCTCCGGTATTTAATAACTTATATTGTGTATCTTTCATAACTTTAAATTTTAAGAGTTTAACATCCGCCGCTTATTGGTTTTTCGATCTCCACAATTTTAATAACCGGGATTTGTGGCGATTCAATCTTTTTTATTGCCTTGCCCGTGGTAAAGTACTCTTTTGCCTCAGTTCTGAATCGGGCGGTATGCATGTCTATGCAATCGGGTCGCTTCCTTTCAGGAATAAACTCTTCGATAAAAATCGTGTTCATAAAATTATTCAAACCACCCTCTAACACTTTCATCTCTTTATAACCCTTCCTTCGCAACAACAACCAAGCCTCAGAAGCTTGAGTTTCGGAATGAGAAAATAACACAACCTTCTGATTATGATTGTCAAAAATAGATTCCCAATTATAGTCAAAAATATCATTTAAAGGTATGTTGATAGCCCCTGGTAATGTAAAACGCTGAAAACTTTCCGGATCCCTTACATCCACAAGTAACACCGGATAATTCTTCCCCTGCATAATGCTGAAAGCTATTTCATCAGCATCAGTATAATGATTTTTATTGGCTACTTCGCTAAGAATCGTTTTTGCATCTGTTTCGTACCATGAGTTACGTGGCTGTGAAGGAAGCAATAGAAGGAGTAGGCCGGAAAAAATAAGAATGAAAGAAGGAAAGAAATGCGAAGGCCTCGATTGCCGGACAGTTGCCGGTGTGTCATTAACTATATCCTCTATCCGTTGGGTAATCAGAAACGCAATCAAAGCAACTAAAATCAACATAAATGCAAACCATTCCCTACTCATACCAAGCGAATCGAAAACAAATATATTACCTAAATTATGGCCAAGATAAATGCTTTCAAAGCTATCATAAAAATGACCGAACAAGAATATTCCTATAAACATTCCAAAGAAAAAAAACATAGCATCAATTTTTCCAATAACAGCTCCTACCACACTTGTGCCAGGGCAAAAACCCCCCATAATAAATCCCAAACCCATTATAACTCCGCCAACGATCGCCGACCAGAAATATGTTGGATTAACGTACAACATGCTATAATCAATCCATCCCAGATAGCTGAACAGCAACAATCCGGTCATGGCAGTAATAGCTGCTGTAAAAAACACACGTAATACTATGAAGTCATATCCATAAAACAAGCCTGCCAGCTTGCGAGAAGATGAAAATCCAGCCTGCTCAAGCACAGACCCAAAGCCAAGCCCGATGACAAAGGCAAAAAAGAGATTCAGGTCTGGATTTATAAAGCCTTGAGGAATAAGTGGTCCCATAGTTTATCTCCTTTCTAACTTAACCAAAGTTTTCTAAAAAAATAGGCGAATACATATCCTGCTCCAAAAATGGCCATCATGGTTAAAAAACCGGCTGTTGATAGGATTGCCATTCCAGTAAGGGCAGTCCCGCTGGTGCATCCTCTTCCAAACTGTGCGCCTAATCCGAAAAATAACCCGCCAAGCGTTGCAAATATTAATCGTGTCGTTGAACTGATCCTTGGGCCTCTCTCTACTTTAAAGCCCAAACGCCCCGACATTGCTCCTGAGAAAAAGGAACCGGTAATCACGCCAAGCGTCAGGTAAACGAGCCAGTTCTTCATTGGGGCAGGGCCTTCATTAAAAAAATCATCATAAAAAGGATGTGCCTTCGCATACTCGGGAGCAACGCTTGCCACCGACGATATCACAACGCTTTTTACAGCGCCGCTTGCCCCTAACCCACGGCCAGTAACAACAAAAGCAGACAGCAATACCAAGCCTAATAGAAAACCAGCGAGGTAAGAGTTCATGTAAGAAGTTGGTTTTGTCTTCATATCAGTATCTTTATTCTAAATTCTGTGTAAAATATTATTATTAATGTTTTATCATCTTGTTGTCTGTGTTTAACTCAAAATCATCCTTCTCAATCAACAACCGCCGACAATTTTGATCTCTTCTTTCTTAATCAATATAGGCTTTTCGGGTTCAACAAATCCTGAGCGTACTACTGGAAAACCCTGAATCAGATTTTCAGTAAAAGTTCGAGTAGGCCTTGGTTCTGTTTTAGCAATCACCTCATGTATAAATGCATTAGCGCCATAGTTCAACGATTTTGCATCGTATCCCAACATACGCAAATAAGCAACAACGAAAATACTATGCTGGGCTGCATAACAATAGACAACAACAGGTTTATCAACAGGAAGTGTATTTAAATACATGTTAAGCCCAAATGACTTCCTTGGATCATACTGAACAGCGCCAGGAAGATGCCCATTATTAAAATATTTATCTTCTGGCCAATAGCAGATAATATAATATGCTTCAGGATTTTCCAAAAGCTCTGCAATTGTTATGTTTATGGATTCTGTATTTTGCAGCATTTTCTCGGCCTGCTCGAGCGCTATATCATATTCTGAATCTCGTTCGGCATCTATTACAGGAAGTTCACCAGGTTCATTTCTGGGATAACCTTTGGTTTCTAATTTACCCAGCAGAAGGTTGCTAATATTTTCAAGCCAGAATTTTTCAGCTACTTCCCTACTCCATCCGCTCATTCCATATCGTATAGCATAAACATTATCGTACCCCAGCAAACGCATTATGCCTGTAACATACCCTGAAATGCTCATATCGTTACAAACAAAAAAAATACCTTTAAACGAGCTGGGTTCGACATCGTTTTTAAAAAAATCGAGTACCTGAGAGGGTTGGATATTAATAGCATGTTCGATGTGTCCATCGTTGAATTCTTCTGTCGGCCTAAGATCAATAACCATGATATTTTCATCACGCAAAGCATATACTAACTGTGCATCAACAATGGAAGGCACTTCATCACTATTAATGTAATTGCCGTTTGCCTCAAACCATTTTGCCAATGATAAAGTTTTATCGCTTGTCTGGTCTTGAGGCTTGTCTTTAACTTTTTGCTCACTGCATGATAGCAAAACGAGTAATGAGAAACAAACAGAGATTAAAAACAAAGATTTTTGGATAAAATGATGTTGCATAGCAGTTTTGAGTTTAATATGCCATTATTAATTTTCTTGTTTAGTTTCTTCGGTATCCTCTTCCAATTCTTCCCATCCGGTAATCATGGCTTTTAGGTTGGAAGTAATGGTATGTCCGGTTGTGATAAGATAAAGATGTACGATGAGAAAAGTGATCAACAAAAAGGCTCCAAGAGTATGTATTAGCGCTACGATCTCAAGGTTTTCGATATTTACCGTTTTTATCATTCCCGATTGAGGGTAGCGGAAAAACATGAATAAAAGACCTGAAACAACCATTACGGGGATTATTAGTATTTTAAGTCCGAGATACACCAAGCGCTGCAAAGGGTTTAATTTGCTCAATAATGTCTTTTTGGTAGGATGCGGAGCGTTACGGAAAATTCCTGTAATATAAAATTCAATTTGTGCCTTCAGATTCTTTGTTGTTGGTATGTATTGCTTCCATTCTCCAGTAGTAATATGCCAAAAAATGGCAAAAACGATCAAAACGATAAAACCCCATGCTGCCTTATTATGTAGATTTACAGCCGTTTCGAAACCAAAGAGAGAATAGCTACTATGTATTTCGAATCCGGTGAGCGCCAGAAACATTATTAACAGAGCCTGAGTCCAGTGCCAAAATCTCTCAAAACCCTTGTAAATATATACTTTCTTGGTATTTTTCATAATCTTTATGTTGTGTTTATTTTATCTGATTTTTTCTACTTGCAAATACTCTTATCGTACCATGAATAAGAACTCCGATAAATGAAAAGATAATCATCAGCTTACCAAATGTATCAATCCCCACATGATAATCGCGGCCTGGCATATAAAAATCTCTCAAATCATTAAGCCTTCCATCTTTTCGTGTATGACATTCACTACAACTTACCGACTCACTTGCTAATGATACCATGTGATTAACAGGAAGGAATAACTGTGTTGGAATAAAGTCGTAGGTGCCGCTGTAGGGCAGATCCAGATACTCCATGCCGGTTCTAAGCGCTGCTTCCCAATCGAGATCAACCCATAAAGCTCCCTTATTTACTTCCTTATCCCATAACTTTGCTTGAATGATAGTCAGATATACAGGATCGTATGGTTGCTTTCCACGGTGTATTTTAGTTGGATAGATTTTGCTGTTTCTATCGCGATATTCTCCATTAAGTGTATTAATGTTAAGCGGTAGATTGTCGAGATTAATTTTTTCAGTTATCATATGATGGTCGGCAGTACCATTAAACCATATATATTCAGGTTTCACCATTCTTTCCCAATGGAAGCCTCCTTTTATAGATGTATAGGTCTCATTACCCGATGTGTCAAGCAGTTCATAAGGCAGACCATCTTTGCGTTGTGTAGCTGTTGACCAGTCCCATGCGGTTTTTGTGGCATTTACCTTAGCATAAACAGGTATGTGGCAGGTTTGACAGGCTACCTTTATGGTATGTTCATTTATTTTACTATTTGTATGTGGAACTGACGTGTGGCATTGTTCACAGGTTACCCGTTGAGTATTTGATGAGGAGACACCATAATAGCGACCCTGTATCTGATGATTTTCGGCTGTATGACATGTAACACATGCCATGTTCATTCCATCCACACCCATATGTACATCAATGGTTCGATCGGCGGTAAGTAAGGCTAATTCAAGATCGCCATGTTTTACATTGTTGCCACCACCGCCATGGAAATGACAATACCCACAATTATTACGCTTTGGCCTGCCAACGTGTGCAAGTATGTTTTTGTAGTCAGGTGCATCTTGTCCCATAGGCGGATAACCGGCAGCGCCTCGAGCTTTTTCATAAGTGCCAGTATTGTCATGGCAAATCAAACAATCAATATTATACTCATTAGTGAAATCAAAAGTTTTATCCTGCCATCCATATCCTATGTGGCATCGGTTACAAGTTCCTTCGTTGGAGGAAATGCCGGTACAAAAATTATTAATCAAGGTCTTTTTCCCAAGATATGTAACACCTTTACCAGGAATATAGGCTTCACGCTCCCATTTCC
The DNA here is from genome assembly GCA_012516825.1 of Lentimicrobium sp. Classification (GTDB taxonomy): domain Bacteria; phylum Bacteroidota; class Bacteroidia; order Bacteroidales; family 4484-276; genus RZYY01. The sequence continues at coordinate 17,886 of JAAYWF010000047.1, forward strand.
AATGAGAATTTTTCATCACTTCCTGCCCTCGTTCGGTATGACATGAAAGGCAAGCTGCTGTGATCAAATGTGGATTGGTAAATTCTTGCTGTAAAACCTCATGTTTACTATGATCAACCCCGGGTTTATGCTCGATTTCATAAGTCTCTCTGAGGTTATTAAGTAAAGTGTGATCTGCAGGAGTTTCCCGCAGTATTATCGTAATAATTACTAACGGCGCTACTATAGCCAACAAAAAAGTAATAACAGTACGTAAATTCTGCATGATTCTTAATGTATTACTAAAAATCTCTTATTAAAATAGATCAAATTGACGAAAAAGAGGTAAAATAACTTTAGTACAAAAGTAATTCTTTAAATATATAGATTACTACTTACAAATATTTTCATTTCTCTTTTTTTGGTGTTTCGTGTGGAAAAATATATTTAAAAGCAATACTGAAATAGTCTCCAGCCGGTTTAATCACTAAATTACTGATATTAATATCGTTATGCATGTATAAAATCTGAGTATAATAAAGTGTTGAAAAGAGTCTGAATACCGGTCCGATGTAAAAGGAGCCGCTTTTCTCTGTACGATATTCGAACCCAAAACCACCCCTGAATACCGGCATTACCCAGTAGTTACGCCATGATATTTGTGAAAAATCATAAATGTATCCGCCAATGTCGTTTTGCAATGATTTGCGAGATTTTAGCTCGCCAGGCAGAAACTGAAACGAAAAACCGACAGAGCCATCCATATAAACTTTTTCGCCGAGGCGAACAAAATAATTGGCCGTAAGTGGGATTTCAAAATTATCAACGGTATATCTCAGTTCAAGTGTGAAGTCATTAAGCTCTGTAGCTGTTATTTTCGAATCCCGTTTAAGGTAATTAATCCCGGTTTGGAGTGCAAGCTTTGGATGGAAATGATAAGAAACACCCGCCCCATAACCAATTCCTCTGAGTGGATCGGAAGAAAACTCTACAGCATCAACATAGGCTTTTACGTTGTTTGACCTGATCAAATCGCTCGGAATAAGCGGTTCAACCTGAAGGCTGAATGTAAGAGTCTTGCCTTGGCCAAACAGATTTACGTAAAAAAGAGAAAGTATTAAAACAAGAATGTGTGAACGAAAAGAGATCATTAATAGTTAAATAAATCTGATTCGGTCAATTTTATCACTTTGCCGAATCGTTTTTCAAGTTCATCAAAATTCATTTGATCACGATTGCCAAGAATAACGTAGGTCTTAGGTTTTTCTTTTATATATTTCTCATTAAAGGCTTTCATCTCCTCCAATGACATTTTTGGTGTCTGACTGTAAAACAATTTCCTGCGGTCGGTATCAAATCCGAATTTCTTATCATTCAGATAATTATAAATGATTCCCGACTTAGTAATTCTTTCGGTTTGAATATCGGTAATTATCTGCTCTTTAGCCAATTGGAAGGCGTTTTTCGAAAGAGGTATGTTGTTGAACAGATCGTTAAAAGCTTCAAAAGCTTCAATTACCTTGTCGTTTTGTGTAGCAATGAAGCTTACGTTCATAAATACCCCCTCCGGTGTTGAGGGTGAACGATAAGCAGCTGATGAAGAGTAAGCTAATCCACGTTTTTCCCTCATCTCCTGAAATACAATTGCATTCATTCCTCCACCAAAATAGGCATTATACAAGTTTATCTCGGGGAGTAGCTCTTTAGAGTATGGTATCCCTTTGGTAATTGTCTGAAGATAGGACTGATTAGCATCATAATGAGCAAAATAGATTATTTCCTTGTCAGTATCAAGGGGTTCAAAGCGTGATGCTTTATCCACAGGTAAAAGCCTTTTTGGAGCTTTATGGTGTATCTCAGTTAATTTAGTAAGCTCATCAAGTGATTGTGGAGCATAAAATGCAATGCTGTGCTCCAACTGCCATATTTTTTGCAATGAGGAGGCGAGGTCGGCAATGGTTAATTTATCCAATTCATCATTAGTAAGTGTGAATGTAGTAGGATTTTTCTCTCCATAAGTTGCATAATTTACGAGAGCTTGGAAGTTGGCCCGTTGGTTAGCTTTGCTGTCGAGGCGAGATTTTTTAACGTTTTTTACATACAACTCCAAGTCACTTATTTTAGCTGTAGCATTAGCTACAAGATTTTCGAAAAGCCCTACCGCCTCTGTAAGGTTTTCACTAAGCCCGCTCAATATGATTCTTGTTTCTTCGTCAGTAACTCTAATACTAAAATTGCAGGCAAGCTTATAAAACTCGTTACTTATTTCTTCCGCCGACATTTTTCCTGTTCCCATAAAATCAAGAAACGACGCTGCCAACGGTAACAACCTATCATGGTTACTTCCATAAGGAAAAATATAGCTCATGCTGAATGTAGGGTTTTCAACATTTTCGATATACAATAATTCTAATCCATTTGTAAGCTTGTTGCGTTTAATATCACTATCGTAACTGAGAAAAACAGGTTCGAGCTGTGGTACTTCTGAGACTTTAATCTCTTTCAACATCTCAGACTCAATATCGCGATTGATATGTATTGGTGTAATAGGTGGTTTTTCTATTTTGGCTATATCATCAGGCTGTCCTTGCCTTTTGTAAACAATCACATAATTATTTGTACCTAAATGCTCGTTAGCAAACTTTATAATATCTTTCTTTTTTATTTTACCAAGTGTGTTTACATAATTCACAGATTTTTCCCACGGTGTATTATTCAGATAACTTGATGCCATTAGCCATGCTCTTGCTCGGGCTGACTCGGTACGTCTCATCTCTTGAAGTTTAAGGTTGTTAATGGATGCTTCCATTAGCCAATCCGGAAAATCACCTTTTTTTAGCTTTTCTATCTCGTTCAGTAGCAAGTTTTTCACTTCATCCAACGACTGCCCCTCCTTATTACGACCGCTTAAAGTCAGCAACGAGTAGTCGGTCATTGTCCTTGAATAAGCGCTACAACCAAGAGTTGTCATCTGTTTGTTAATATTTTGATCAATCAAACCAGCTTTGCCATTGAATAAAATCATTGCACTCATTTCAAGAAGAGGTATCTGTTCTGATTGTGATCCTTCGAACCGCCATGCCATTTGCATACTTTCAGCTTCGAGCCCTACAACCTCTTTTACCACAGATTCCTTAATAGGCTCTTCGGGTTTAAAATTGAGTTTTGGAGGATTACCCGGTTTAAGAGTTCCAAAAGTTTTGTCAATTATAGCAATGGCTTCATCGGGATCAAAATCACCTGCCATGATTACTGCCATATTGTTTGGAACATAATATAAATCGAAAAACTCTCTGATATTCTTCATCGAAGGGTTCTTCAGATGTTCAGCTTTTCCAAGTGTGGTTTGAGTGCCGTAAGGATGGTTAGGGTACAGTCCCTGCATCAGGGCTTCGGATACTCTACGTCCATCGTTTGTCAACGACATGTTTTTTTCTTCATACACAGTCTCTAATTCGGTATGGAAAAGCCGCAAAACCGGATGGCTAAACCGGTCAGCCTGAATTTTTGCCCAATTGTGAAGTTGATTGGATGGTATGTTTTCAATATATATTGTGTAATCGTTTGAAGTAGCTGCATTGGTGCCTTGCGACCCTATAGCAGTCATCAGTTTATCATACTCATTAGGTATGGCAAGAGTGGAAGCCACGTATGAGATGCTGTCAATCTGCTTGTAAATTGCGTTCCTTTTCGCCAAATCACTCTCTTTTCGATATACTTCAAAAAGGTCTTCTATTTTCTGGATAAGGCCTTTTTCTTTTTCCCAATCGGTTGTACCAAAATTAGGCGTTCCCTTGAACATCATATGCTCAAAGTAATGAGCCAGTCCGGTGGTTTCGGCCGGATCATTTTTACTACCGACCCTCACTGCTACAAAAGTCTGGATTCGGGGTTCTTCATTTTGGACAGAGAAATAGACCTTTAACCCATTGTTCAAAGTATAGATCCGTGCAGCAAAAGGATCGCCACTGATTGTTTCATATTGATATGATTTTTGAGCAAATAGGCTGATTTGCAAAACGAACAGAAAAAGCAATGATAAACTGGTTTTAAAAATTTTATTTGTAAGCATTTCAAAAAATTTATGATTAATAGTTTCTAAACATTATCAATAATTAGACATGGCTTTAACAAGGCGAGGTTTTGGTAGCCCCACCAGGACTCGAACCTGGATTTAAAGTTTAGGAAACTTCCGTTCTATCCCTTGAACTATGGGGCCAAGGTTGTATTGCAAAGATCTAATTTTCTCTTTTTGGCTTTTAAAACGTAAGACAAGAAAAAGAAACAGTACAAAAGTCCTGCTTTTTAACGAATTGACCAAACCGTCCTTAAAAATATTTGTAAATACATTAAAATTAGATACTTAATTCCTCACTTCGATTTCAGGAGAAACAATAAACATTTCTTTATCTCAATTTCATATTCAATATAGTTACCCCTTCCGATCTGATATTAAAGTTTCAGGTAGTTAGGTTTGGTTGAGCACAAGCCGGAATATCGAATTTTTATATAGGTTTTAAGGTGTGCAACGTCAGTTACCTTTTTATCCAAGACTTCACGATCGGTAAATTCTATAGAAAGAAGATACAGGGAAGCCGACTTTGTGTATTGTTTACAAAATGATTCACCGGCCTATTGCCATATTATCGGTGTGTGTAATTGCTCAACGAACAAAGAGTACATTTGGTTTTCTGCCGACACGAAAGCCAACGATAAAAAGCTCAGCCTAAAAGAGCGCTCTATTGGCTAATCCGGGTTTACTTCATGGGACAATCACATTGAGCGATGCAGGATTTACCCGAATTTTAATCTTTTTACCAATTTTTATCGGTTCACCATCCAAATTTATGATGTTCATCTTTTGCTTTATCACTAACTCGGGCGTTTTAATGACCTCCACATAAGGAGTTTTGCGTATCTTTTTAAAAAAGAGCAAAGAAGCAAACAGGACTGTCGGTAAAAACGAACTGATATTTACAATAACCACATCAATCAAGCCATCATCTACCTTAGCGTCGGGAGCGATGGAAGCGTTATACCCAAACTGATCGGAATTGGCAAAACTGATAAAGAATGCTTTCTTTTTCATCTTTTTTCCATCTATAATCAAACGAAAGGCCTTAGGACGATATCGAAAATATTCTCTTAAAGAGACCTTAGCATAGCCTAAAAATCCTCTTTGCGATTGTTTCGAAAAAAGATCGGCAACATGTGCGTCAAAACCTATCCCGGCAATACTCAGAAAAAGATGCTCATTAGCATATGCCGTATCAATCCGTTTTATATTAATCTTGCTTATAACGCCAATCGCCTTCTCAATTTCCAAAGGGATTTGTAAATGACGAGCAAGGCCATTACCTGACCCGAAAGGAATGATTCCAAGCACAAAATCACTTCCAACTAATGGACGTGCAACCTCGTTAACAGTACCATCGCCTCCAACGGCAACAAAAACTTTATAACCCTCATCCACACCTTGCCGGCTCAATTCAATTGCATGATGTTTATATTTGGTAAAAACTATCTTGTAATCAAATTTTTCAGGCCTTAGCATCTTCTTTAGATACTTATCAATGTGCTTTTTATGCATAACACCTGAATAAGGGTTTACTATAAACAGAATCCTTATTTTACTCTCAAGGTTAAGGTTCATTTCATTTAACTGTCATTCTGTTTTCGATCAGACGGTTATAATATTGCTGAATATATGCTTTTAATAACTCTTCCATCTCATTCACATCAACAGTTTCTACATTCATAATATTGTGTTTGAGCTGCTTATCCTTGTCAAAATCGAACAAGGCAACAGTCTCCTCTCCATCGAACTCGATCAGATAATGATTTCGCACCATTTGAAAGACGCCGTTTATATAGGAGACGGCAAAATCTGGCTTGTTGCTATTAAAGATATTATTTCCGAAAGCAACAAAGGGTTTTTTATAGTCAATGAGAGCAAGCACCGAAGGCATAATATCTACCTGACTGACAACTTTTTCGTTATCATATCTGAGGTTTCCTGCGGGAGAATAAAAAATAACAGGTATCCGGTACATTCCTACTCGCGTTTTGTATTCAGTAAGGAAAGCTTCGGAGGTATGATCGGCTGTTATAACAAAAAGTGTGTTTTGATACCACTCCATTGTTTTGGCAGTGTCAAAAAAACGTTTCAGCGAATAGTCGGAATACATGATAGCTTCCTGAATTTGTAAATTACCTTTTCGAAACTGCCCTTTGTACTGATTAGGAATAGTATAAGGATGGTGTGCTGATAATGAAAAGAAGACCGATAAAAAGGGTTGTGAAGTCTTATCGAGTTTTTTTGCAAAAAATTGAAAGAAGGGTTCATCAAAAATTCCCCAACGACCGTCAAAATCCATATCGTTATCATATTCGTTGCGGCCATAGTAGCGTTTAAATCCGGAGGCTCGTGCGAAACGGTCGAAATCCATTGTGCCATTTGTACCACCGTGAAAAAAAGAGGTTTCATATCCTTTTTTTTCCAATAAAGCAGCTAATGCGTCAAACGAATTTCCGGCGAAAGCCGAAGTAATAAATGGTCTGTCCATCAACGCTGGAATGGAAGCTATGATTGCCGGCAACCCCTCAATTGACTGTTTGGCATTGGCAAAACCATTAAAAGCAATACTGTGATCAATAAGCGAATCCAGAAAAGGTGTATATCCTTGGTATCCCTCAACTTGCCTGTTAAATGCACCGATATGCTCACTCGACAAACTCTCCATGATAATCACAACAACATTTTTTTTCACTGAATCAGGCATTAAGGTATTGTTCCGATCGGTGTTAAAATGATGCTCAGGCGAATAAATTTTCTCCAACGCCTGTGGCTCAAAGTAATCAACCTTCATCATCACCTGATGGTCAATAGTCTTTATTATGGTAAAAGGAGTATTCAGTATGAGAGGAAGATTTGAAGGCCTAACGTATTGAATTCCGGTTATAATGTTTACAGGCTTCATCTGTATTCCACCCCTAATCATCAAAACGCTTAAAAACAATGTAATAACAAATGAAATCATCTGAAAAAGGTAATAACTTATCACCCCTTCGGTAAATCTTCGCTTATAGTAATATACCTTCCTGATTATCAGATAAAAAATGATAGCTATGAAGATAAAGAGGAAAAGAAATGGCCAGAAATCCCGCATGAATTGAGGTATTAGATCTTGTATAGGTATTCCGGCTGATACAAAATCAAAGATATCGCCGGTCATTCTTTTTTGCGTAAAGCGGAAATAGACGATATCAGCAATATTTACGGCTATTCCCATAAGATTTGGCACATAAAAAAGAAAATCGGAAGTTACCCAATAAAACTTACGATGCCGGAATGGTAAGGGAAAGGTCATCAAAATAATAAATGGCAGGTTTAGCATGAAAAGCGATGATAAGTCGAACCTCAAACCGGAAATAAACACATGAAAAAGCTCTATTGTGGTTACTGCATTGAATGACTTAAAATTGAAAATATAAAACAGTATGCGGCTGATCCACAGAAACAACAATGCTATTAGCAGCCTGTAAGTCAGTACCGTATAGGAATTTACCCTGTAATAACCCTTCGTGTATTTTGCTTTAGTCATTCCGATAAATCAACTTTTGACTAGTTTAACGGTGCGAGGCCATGTGTAGTGGCTGATTTGCGGGCATATAACTTTCAACATTTCACATTAAATTTTATACTGACCCCGCCATTTCAT
>JAAYWF010000048.1 GCA_012516825.1 Lentimicrobium sp.
TGATCAAGTTGTATTTAACTAAGGGAGCATTCTTTACACTGTACTCTCGAGCATTATTTCGCTGGGTCTGAGGTTTTTTATTATAAACTTCTGACGTTCGAGGGTGTTTTTGCCCATATAAAACTCCAGCATCTCTTTTATGGGTTGTCCTTTTCGCAGCAGTACAGGGTCGAGGCGCATAGATGCTCCGATAAAGTGTTTAAATTCATCGGGCGATATCTCTCCTAAGCCTTTAAACCTTGTTATTTCCGGGTTGGGTCCAAGTTTTTTAATTGCTGCTTTACGTTCATCATCGTCGTAGCAGTATATTGTCTCTTTCTTGTTTCTTACTCTGAAAAGCGGTGTTTGCAGTATGTAGAGGTGTCCTGATTTTACAAGATCGGGATAAAACTGCAGGAAAAAGGTAAGCAGCAAGAGCCTTATATGCATGCCATCTACATCGGCATCCGTAGCAATGACAATGTTGTTGTAGCGTAGGTTTTCCAAATCTTCGTCAATATTTAGCGCCGATTGCAGCAAGTTGAATTCTTCGTTTTGGTAAACGAACTTCTTGCTCATTCCGTAGCTGTTCAAAGGTTTTCCTTTAAGCGAAAAGACTGCTTGTGTGTTTACGTCTCTCGACTTAGTAATGCTCCCGCTGGCTGAGTCGCCCTCGGTAATAAATAGTGTAGTTTCAAGCCGTTGTTCATGATTTTGGTTATAGTGAATACGGCAGTCGCGTAATTTTTTATTGTGAAGACTTACTTTTTTTACACTCTCTTTTGCCAGCCGTTTGATACCTGCTATCTCTTTGCGTTCCTTTTCGGAGCTTAATATTTTTTGGTAAATAATTTCAGCAGTTTGTGGGTTTATGTGTAGTGTGTTGTCAAGATTACGCTTTACAATGTCTATCACATAGTTACGCACTGTCTGACCGCCTGGTTCAATATATTGTGATCCGAGTTTTGTTTTGGTTTGCGATTCGAAAACCGGTTCTTGTATTTTTATGCTAAGGGCTGCAGCAATTGAAGTTCGTACATCTACCGGCTCAAAATCTTTTTTAAAGAACTCCCTTATCGTCTTTACTATTGCTTCGCGAAATGCGGCTAAATGGGTACCCCCTTGGGTGGTGTTCTGTCCGTTTACAAAAGAGTGATACTCTTCGCCCCACTGGTTGGAGATGTGGGTAAAGGCAAATTCAAGATCTCCTTCGGTAATGTGAATAATAGGATAGAGGGCCTCGCCGTTGGTGTAACGCTCTAAAAGGTCGTGAAGGCCGTTTTTAGCAAAAAAACGTTCGCCATTGTAATAGATAGAGAGGCCATTATTGAGGAAAACATAATTCCATAGCAGCTTTTCAACATACTCGGGGATAAAATGAAAATTGCCAAAAAAGCTGATATCAGGGGTGAAAGTTACCAGAGTTCCATTTTTCTCATCAGTAGGGCCTTCAGCATAATCGTTTATAATTTCTCCTTTACTGAACTCTGCTATTTTCAACTTCCCGTCTCTTACCGATTGTACTTTAAAATATGACGAAAGCGCATTTACCACCTTCGATCCTACGCCGTTCAGACCAACGGATTTCTTAAAGGCAGTAGAGTCGTATTTTGCTCCGGTATTGATTTTTGATACGCATTCTACAACTTTTCCTAATGGAATCCCGCGTCCATAATCGCGGATGGTAACGGTCTTGTCGCTTATATCAATGTCTATTCTCCTGCCATTTCCCATGACAAACTCGTCAATAGAGTTGTCAATTATCTCTTTGATTAACACATAAATACCGTCGTCCTGCGAGGAGCCATCGCCCAGCTTGCCGATATACATTCCGGGCCGGGTTTGAATATGCTCCTTCCAGTCGAGCGTGCGTATTTGATCTTCACCGTATTCGAAAGACATTTTTGTAAAAATTTTTGCAAAAGTAGTGTTTTTTGAGCTTAAAAGCAAAGCCCAGCCTGAAAGTTATGCACATGTACTTGTGCATAAATCAATGGAAAATGATTTAATTTCGAATCAATCAATAATCCAACATAAAGTGCTTTTTAAAAGCGTGTTGTTGCAGTAAAATTCATTAAATTTGACTAAATTAGCTCTTGGTAAAAACACTCAACACGATATTCAGTTGCCAAAATCTTTTTCACCAAACCCTACTTAATACTGATTTATAATCGGTCGTTGCTAAAACCAAAAATCATGACTGTAACAAACTGAATTAGCTCTGTACGATGATTTAATGTTTTCTATGGAAATATCTCTGCCAGCTTATCTTCCAATTGTTTGCCACGAAGGCCTTTAGCTATAATAATTCCATCGGGGTCGAGGAGGAAGTTGGCAGGAATTGAGTTTACGCCATAAAGCCTTGAGGCTTCATTGTTCCAGAATTGCAAGTCGGATACCTGTGGCCATGTGAGGTTATCGTCGGCGATACCTTTGAGCCATGCAGCTCTATCGCGATCTAAGGATACTCCAAAAATTTCAAACCCTCTTGTGCGATATTTGGCATAGTTGGCTACCAAATTTGGATTTTCTAATCGGCAAGGCTGACACCATGATGCCCAGAAATCAATAAGCAGGTACTTCCCTCTAAACGATTCGAGCGCTACTGGACTCCCATCAGGGTCGTTTTGAGAAAAGAGAGGCGCCATCCGACCAATTGATACCTTTAATAGCTTTTCCAACTCATCGTTAAGTAAGGTGTAATAAACCGACTTGTGTACTGAGGAGTCAATGACATTTGTAATGGCCTCCACTTTTTCTATATCAAAGCTGTGAATGTTGTTGTAAAGCAAAAATGGAGCAATCACGCTGTTGCTATTCTCTTCAATGAATTTCATTATATGTTCATTTCTCTCAGTTTCAATTAATTCAGCTTTCTCCTCAATGGCTTTTTGCATATCTAAGTCGCCTTTCGCTGAAGCTTCGCGATATTGAGCTGATAAAATTTCAAATTGACCTTCCCATGACTTCAGGTCGTGCATTAATTTATCGTATAACGCCTGTATGGGCAACCCATCATATATTGGCTCATCGAAAGTACCACTTATATTCATTTTACCCGGTTCGATAAAAAAACCTAAATATTTGTCGTCAGCTTTGAAATAGAGGTAATACATCTCAGGAAAATCAATGATCCCTTTAAAGTAGAATTTTCCCCCTTTTACCATTACCGAATCAATAGTCTTAAGATCATTGTCAACGGCTTTGGCCAGTACTACCCAGTTGTCGGAGGCTTCGGGCAGATTACCGATGATTTCGAACTGATTCTCAGGAGTGCTGCACGAGAATAAAAACATTGCAAGAATAATTGCTAAAAATGATTTTTTCATAATTGATATTATCTATTAGTGATTAATTGTGAATTAGTTGATTTTTAATGTTTTTCTCTTTTTAAAAAAAGTAGTTGCGTCATAAAGATTAAAAATATAGTAGCTATGGAACTTATTAATATCCTGAAAATAATCTGCCTGATTTCGTAAAAGCTGAATACTTCAAGGATAAAAAATATCGTATGATGAATAATGACAAGAATTACTGTATAACTGAAAAACCATGAAAAGCCAAATTTTTTGATGCTTGGGTAAACAAGTGTTTCATAATCTTTACCTACAGTCAAGAGCCTGATGACCCCCGGGCGAAAAAATGCCATACAAAGGGATGCCGTTGAATGTAAGCCAAGAGAGTTAGAAAAAAAATCAACACCCAGGCCGAGTAAAAAAGAGGTAATCAGTAAAACCCACCCTTTGGTTTCGAATGGTAACATTAGGATATAATAAACATAAAACATTGGGAAGAGGTAGGCTCCGATTCCTATCTGATTAAATATAAGCCCTTGCAATAACAAGGCAGCGATAAATCGTATTACATTTTGTATAATCATCGCAAAGGCTCATTTTGGGGTTGCAACTGTTGTAGGCTGTCCAATTCGTTGTAAAAGAGATTATTTACAACATATACATACGATAACCTATTAAAATCTGTTGAAAAAGAGACAGTTACGTTATAAAAGCTGGCGCCTGATTCAAGTATTGCTTCTTGAACCGTACCTATAATAACTCCTTCGGGATATAAATGAGAATACCCGCTGGTAACTATAGTGTCCCCCTGAAATATCTTAACATGCGATGGTAAATCTACCAATTTCCCAAAGCGATAATCTATTCCATCCCAAAGAAGGGAGCCGACATGATTTGAGGTTTTATGTTTGGCGCTAATCCTTGAGTTACGGTTAAGCACCGACATCACCGAACTAAAATGATTCGATACTTCTACTATATGCCCAACAATTCCGGCAGGTGAAATTACAGCCATATTTGGCATTATACCCTGAAATCTGCCTTTGTCTAACTTTATGTAGTTGTTGCGCCGGTTTACCGAATTACTTATTACTTTGGCGGCAATAAATTCGTATTGTGGTATTAATACATTGCTGTCGGGAGAGGGAATAGCTTTCGTTGAGGCGTCTAAGAATAGCTCCTTTGTTTGAGAAATTAACTTTGCGTTTTCTTCGGCGAGTTCCCTGTTTGTTCTTTTTAGCTTCATGTAATCCGAAAAATTACTTGTAACCAATAATATACCACCCGTTATTTCATTGGTTGTATTTATCATAACCGTTCGATGATAGTAATTATTCCTGGCCATGAGTACGACTGAGAGAACCAAGAGCAAAACAAAAAGGAAATAAAATGAATTCTTCCAGATAAATGCGAATAGATTTTGCATCTTTACAGGGATATCAAAAACAGGTTTACTTAATAAGGAAAGTAAACTTATCGTAATTTTTCAATGCAATACCGGTACCGCGTGCAACGGCTCTCAATGGGTCTTCGGCTACATGAATAGGGAGTTTTGTTTTAAGGTGTAAGCGCTTGTCGAAGCCTCTGAGCATTGAGCCGCCGCCGGCAAGATATACCCCCGTACGGAAAATGTCTGCTGACAATTCCGGTGGTGTCATCTCGAGAGCTTGCATCACTGCCGTTTCAATTTTTAAGATGGATTTATCAAGGCAATGTGCTATCTCGGTATAATTGACAATGATCTCTTTGGGTATGCCAGTAAGCATATCTCGACCATGAACGGCATAGTCATCGGGCGGGTTGTCAAGTTCTGGAAGTGCAGCGCCGACTTCAATTTTTATGCGTTCGGCAGTACGTTCTCCAATGTTTATGTTATGTTGTTTACGCATATAGTCTTCAATATCGGCGTTGAAGTCATCGCCGGCTACGCGTATTGATTTGTTGTTTACAATGCCGCCTAAGGTGATTACCGCAATTTCGCATGTGCCTCCTCCAATGTCAATGATCATGTTTCCGGTAGGCTCTAATACGTCAATACCTATACCTATTGCAGCCGCCATAGGCTCGTGTATCAGTTTTACCTCTTTTGCGCCGGCCTGCTCGGCTGAATCTTTTACGGCGCGCTCTTCAACTTCGGTAATCCCGGATGGGATACAAATCACCATTTTAAGCGCTGGTGGAAAGATAGAACCTCTAATACCTATCATTTTAATCATCTCACGAATCATGTATTCGGCAGCCTGAAAGTTGGCAATAACACCATCGCGCAAAGGCCGTATGGTCTTGATGTTTTCGTGAGTTTTGCCGTGCATCATCTGCGCCCGCTTCCCTATGGCAATGATTTTGTCTGAACTACGCTCAATGGCAACAATAGAAGGTTCGTCAACAACTACTTTGTCGTTGTATATTATAATTGTATTGGCTGTGCCAAGATCAATTGCAATTTCTTTTGTGAAAAATGAAAATAAACCCATACTCTGATTATGAAATTTGTCAATTAGTTACTTTAGATAAAACGAATGCAAATCTACTCATTTAATGTTTAAAATGTCGTATTCCGGTAAATGCCATTGACATGCCTGTTTGGTCGCAATAGTCTATTGAGTCGGCATCACGAAGTGATCCTCCCGGTTGTATAATCGCTCTGATCCCCTCTTTATATGCCATTTCTACCGAATCGGAAAAAGGAA
>JAAYWF010000049.1 GCA_012516825.1 Lentimicrobium sp.
TATCATTATCTCTCAGTTGTATTTTTTTTATTAGATTACCATTACTGTCATAAGTAAAAATCCAATTTTGTGAATAAGTAGTTGCAGTATCAGATAGTTCTGCATAAGAGATCTCTTTTATTCTGCCTAAGTGATCATATGAATATCTTGTCAAATATCGCATAGAATCAGTATATTCTTCTATCTCAAAGGGTAGAGTATCATAATAATTATAAAATGTTACAGAGATGAGATCAGTATTATGTATTGTTCTAATTTTTTCTATTTTATTTTTTCAAAACAAGGCACTAAAATACTTCTTTTCATTTAACCCGTTGATTTTTGTTGAATAAAATTATTAAAATCATCAGGTAGCATTAGTATCAAACACTTGTGAACCTCTATCTTTAAACAAGTCCTGAGATAGTATTTACTCCTTAGAAACACTCTCAATATATTGATATTAAATATTTTAGTACGTTTTTTTTATTTTAAATTGATTTAGCAAAATTGAAAAAAAAATTCAAACCAAAATCATTTATTAGTCAATATAAATTGATTTTAAATAGCAAAACACCAAAAATTAAGATTATCGGTAAGTTACTTTCATCCTAAAAGAGCAAAAATAATCATTATAGTCAATTTTGAATAAGGCAATTTTATCATTTTTCATTCTTGCACAATATTTGGTACAACATCTGCTTTAAGTACTACCTTTGCAATCAATTTAAACAAAACAACAATTATTAACCAAAATCATAAATTCCAATGAAAAATTTTTCAAGATTAGCCATTACAGTATTATCTTTTTTAGTTGTAGTGGGTAGCGTTTCGGCACAAAAGACGTTTTACGATATTAAAACGGTAAAACAGATCAAGACAACTCCTTCCAAAGATATTCAACGAACAGGCTCGTGCTGGGCCAATGCCGGCACAGCATTACTTGAAGCTGAATGGATTAAAAATAGAAATCAGGAAATTGACCTTTCTGAAATGACATTTATCACCGATTTGTACAAGTTAAAAGCAAATGCTCATGTCAGTTCCAAGGGCGCTATTTATGTTGACGAAAAGGGCTTACCACAAGATGTTTTTACTCTTATGCAAGAGTATGGCATGGCTCCAGAATCAATGTACATGAAGTCGGAAGATAAACCTGAAAAAGCCTCATCAGGTGAAATGGATGCTATAATAAGAGCCACTCTACACATGGTGATGGAAAAAGAGGGCGGTAACTTTACCGAAAACTGGAAAAACACTTTCAACGCCTCACTATACCGCTATTTAGGCGAAACCCGTATCAATTTCAATTATGAAGGCAAAGACTATACTCCAAAATCATTTGCTGCCCAATCAGGTTTAAAAGCATCCGATTTTGTTACTCTAACATCAGATGACAAATCGGCAATGGATACAAAAATCACCCTTACTGCAAAAAATAACTGGAATAAAAGTCAGGCTTACAATGTTAATCCAGATATTCTTGTAAGTGTGATTCAGTCTGCTGTAAATAATGGATATTGCACAATATGGTATGGCAGCCTACCCGATGAAATGATCTATGATGCGGAAAAAGTAGCCATTGTCCCTGATGGAAAAATTGCCGACCTTACACAGGGCGATGAGACTGACGAAAACAGCTTTAACCCGCTACCCGAAAAGACAATAACAAACACAGAACGTCAAGCTGTTCTTGAAACTTCGGCTAAAACGGAACAAAATTATTTGTTGATTTCGGGGATAAGCAAGGACAAAAATGGAACTGAATATTTAATAGCAAAGAACGTATGTGAAGCTGGTAATCAGACACTTCATCTTTCATCTGCATTTTTAAAATTGAACACTGGCTTTATCGTAGTAAATAAAAAAGGTTTACCCGCTGGATTAAATTCGAAGCTTGGATTTTAAAAATAATCTTTTTCAATTTATGCCTCACATGAGGCATTTTTTATATCAGCTTAACATCATTCTCTTTTATCCAGCCTTTACTGCCGTCGGCAATTTTTATCTCATACCAATCGCCTACCTGATTAGTCAACTGGACTTTTAAACCTTCATGGATAACAAAAATATCGGTACTATTATCTCTGGGTGAGCTTTTAACCGTTACTGTTGGAGTAAAAATAATAGCTTCGGAGCGATGATTAAAAGAATTATATTGTTGATTGGCTAATATAAACGACAGGATAAATAAAGCTAATGATAAAACTCCTACCCAAAAACCAGTTTTTCGTAACCAAACCAACCTTGCTAATAAAAACACAAGCGCCATTACCAGAAATATGATAA
>JAAYWF010000050.1 GCA_012516825.1 Lentimicrobium sp.
CATTGCTTGTAGCTTTGGCGCTTATACTGTTGTTCAAACCCATTGCCGAAGCTCAACTTGGCCATAGCCTTCAGGCTGCTCTTAACAGGCAGGTAATCGTTCCTCTTTTACTCATACTTGTGTTTTTAGTTTTCGTAATCAGTTATTTTACAGGACGAATATTTACTAAAATACCGGTGGCAGCTGCTTTCCGAAGCTATCAGCAATCAAAAACAAAGTGGAAAAAAGCGCTGCTTGCCGTTCAGTTTATAAGTGCATCTCTGATTCTGACAATATTGGTGGTTGTAGGTTTGCAGTTTGAAAAAATTAAAAATACGGATCACGGCTACAGCGCGGAAAATGTCTATTATACTGAAGTGAGCGGCATGGATCCTCATAAGATAGAGGCTGTACTGAATGATCTGATAGCACTGCCTGAGGTTAAAAATGCCGGATTCGGTTGTGATGTACCTATTTACGGAGCTGCTGGAAACAATATATTATCACCTGACGGGGAACGGGTACTGTTCAACTTAGCCGATTTCTATTATATTGATGAAAACTACTTTTCAATTTTAGATATCCCCGTTATCGAAGGAAAGGGTTTCGAAAAAGAAGAGTCGAGCCGGCAGGATGTGATGATAAGTCGAAATGCCGCAGAACTGTTAATCTTGAACAATGGATGGCACGACGGAGTTATTGGACGTAGCATTTCAATAACTGAACACGGAGACAATTTCAGGATTTCAGGCATTTACCCTGACATTATTGAAAAGCTTATCAGCGCCGATGAAAATCGTCCCTCCGTTTTTTTCTACATGCCAAGGGAAAAATTCATCGAAACACTTGAGTCCGATCCCAGCTTCTCTTTTTTAATCTTGATTAAAACAGTGGAGGGTAATCATCCGAATATCATGAATAAATTTTCAGAGATAATCAACAGAGCTATGCCTAAGGGCGAGATAAAGCTTTATAGCCTTGAGGCAGAGAAGGATAATGCCTACCGTTACCATAAAAGTTTCAGAAATGCAATTTATGCCGGGAGCTTAGTGGTATTGTTGGTTACCGTGATGGGCGTGCTTGGATACCTTAACGATGAGATCACCCGACAACGTAAAAACATAGCAATTCGCAAGATAAACGGCGCAACTGCAAACGATATAATCCATTTTTTTATTTACAAAATTGGGAATATCGCGGTTCCTTGTGTCATTTTTGGAGTTGCTGCCGGATTTTTACTCGCCCGCTCTTGGATGCAAAACTTTCCGGTGCAGATCAGCTTATCTTGGTGGATTTTTGTTCTTGCCGGCGGATTTGTTTTATTACTTACCGGCGTCGTTACAACTATGAATTCCCTGAAAACTGCCAATAGTAACCCGATTGATTCACTGAGATACGAATAAGGGATGGGAGCAATTTGCAATGGGCAATGAGCAATTAGCAATGAGCAATTAACAATGAGCAATGAGCAATTTGCAATTGCGATGTACAATTTAAAACTTGCCATAGAGAATTTGTTGCGGCGAAGTTAGAGAACAATTATTCGGGCTGTCGGCTTATCGCTATGTTTAGCAGTGTGTTTAATCAGTGCACACTTTATAAAGTACGAATATCCCCTGTCATTGATCTCATTTGTTCTTTTGTGAGTTGATTCGTAATCAGCCTATTATTTTTCTATCCATTTTTTTAGACTAGCTCATCATCATTAAAAAATTAAAAGTAATAATTTTTCTGAATCGGTTTTTTACTACCTTTTCATACAGTGCAAAACTATAAATGCTGAACCCTTCATTTTAAACTTACACAGTTTATGAGATACTACCTTTGTTTTATAAATGCCGATAACATTGGCAATTCCACTTCCTATTAATGTTTCGTACTCCAACCTGTAGAATTGACACAAACTTAATACTTTTGAGGCTGTTTTTATTAGTAATAAAATTTTTATGAAAGCTATACTTACTATCGGGCTACTCATTTGCTCAAATATTTTTATGACTTTTGCGTGGTACGGACATTTAAAACTTGCAGAGTATCCGTGGTTTAACAAACTGTCGTTGTTCGGAATTATTGTTTTTAGCTGGGGCGTTGCTTTTTTCGAGTACTGCTTTCAGGTTCCGGCAAACAGGATAGGGTTTGTTAGCAACGGCGGACCATATTCGTTGGTACAGCTCAAAGTGCTGCAAGAGGTTATTACGCTTGTGGTTTTTGTGGTTTTCTCTTACTTGGTTTTTCAGTCGCAGGTAAAACCCAACCATATCATAGGGTTTGTGCTGTTAGTGTTGGCTGTATATTTTATTTTTAAGTGATAAAATTTTGTAGTGAAAAAGCTTTCTCTTATTTATTAAAGATTGGTAATTCGAGCGCTACAATTATAAATAATAGTGTAAATAAATGTGAATCAAAGTCCTGTACCGATAATCGAAATGAACTAAATAATCTTTGTAAACGATCTTTATTATTTAAGATTTAGTGATGTCGGCAGGATTTGTTGTTCCCAGTTTGTCTTCCGGAACGGTTTTGCCCAATTTTTCAAAATATTTTATCCAGTAAGTATCAATACTGTTGTTTTCAGGATTTTTGAATGACATTGCTAAAGGCTCAGAAATTGGATTTCTGAACGAATCTAAGAACGCAAAACGGGCCAACTCGCTGCAATAAAACTTATTTTTGGTTTCTTCGTAAATGTACTCCTATTTTTTACCCAAGTTGTTTTAGGCGTTTTTACCACGCCTTTGGGAGGTTTTGCTTCTAACACGTGGGTCTTGCCTTTTTCAATAAACACAAGTCAAGTTGTTTACATCTGTTACCTCAAAAGTAATTTGCGATGCACTAACTAAACTATCTTTTACCAGATTTGGAGTGATGCATTGTGTTATCATTTTCTACTCAAATTCTATAGGGTTGTAAGGAAGGGAAGCATTTGCCGGACTAAATACAAATTTGCCGTTAATCTTCTTCACATAAGTCACACATATTGACGCATAATAGCTTGTCATATCGCTATATTTTTTCTTCAGCATACCATTAAGCAGCTCTCTGGTTGTCAAAATATACTTCCTGTTACATGTTTCGATGGGAAAATTGACCGTTTTGATTCCAATACATATAAACACATAATGATTTTTGCTTTCATGCACTTTAAGAATTAGACCAGGCAGACCGAAAAACAAAAAAAGCGAACCTCAAATGTTGAAATCCGCTACAAATAGTCGGGGTAGTAAGATTCGAACTTACGACATTCCCGATCTGAAAAATCGGGACGCACTAACCGAAAAACAAAAAAAGCG
>JAAYWF010000051.1 GCA_012516825.1 Lentimicrobium sp.
AGAGCGCAGGCAACCTGATATATTCCCGATGGAAACGATTTTGGAAAAGTACCTGAAATCACCACTGATCTGGCAGGAACAAATCCCTTATATTCGACAGGCGATTCCCCGGTTACATCAATTATTCTTGTTGATTGCGTAATGACTACATTTGCTCCAATTACAGCCTCTTTTTCAACACGAACACCTTCGACGAGGATGGATCGCGACCCTATAAAACAATTATCTTCGATTATCACCGGCGATGCTTGAACGGGTTCTAACACACCTCCAATTCCTACGCCACCGCTAATATGAACATTTTTACCGATTTGTGCACACGAGCCAACGGTAGCCCATGTATCAATCATAGTTCCACAATCTACATAAGCGCCAATGTTAACGTAAGAGGGCATCATCACAACCCCGCGTCCTAAAAAGGCGCCATAACGAGCTACAGCATGAGGAACAACACGAATACCATACTTTTTGTAATTTTGTTTTAGCTTTATCTTATCATGGAATTCAAGAATCCCGGCCTCAGTAGTCTCCATATTACGGATGGGAAAATAGAGAATAACAGCCTTTTTTACCCAATCATTAACTTTCCAACCCGAATCGCTTGGCTCTGCGCAACGTAATTTCCCTTTATCAAGAAGCTCAACAACATATTCGATGGATTTGATAACTTCGGCATCTTTAAGAAGATCACGATTTTTCCAAGCGCTCTCTATTATTTTAATTAACCTTTCCATTAATAATAAAAATGAAAGTTTCAAAAGTAGGCAAAATATTATTATCCCTATTAATCAACAGAAAGCCTTCCTGTGCCGAGCTCTTGATTTCAACAGATTAACCACGGTTTAATATTCGTTTGGTTTAATTCTTATTGTGTTGATTACAAACACATAATTGGGATTATTTCTAATTTTGTAAGCCGAAAACTAAAATTATGATTTAAATAAATGGGACGTATTCTAGCGATTGATTATGGCCAGAAAAGAGTAGGACTGGCAGTAACTGATGAAATGCAGATTATTGCCACCGGATTGGATACTGTCCATGTTAATGACCTGTTTGCCTATTTAGAAAAATATATGGAGGGTAAATCAATTGAAAAAATTGTTGTTGGCGAACCTCGCAATTTAGATAACACTCCATCGGACTCACAAAGATTTATTGAGCCATTTATTAAAAAATTAAAAAAACATTTTCCTGACATTCCTGTTTTTAGAGTTGACGAACGCTTTACATCCAAAATGGCCAAAGATGTTATACTTAGCTCTGGCATTGGAAAAAAAGCAAGGCAAAAGAAAGAGTTAGTTGATAAAATTAGCGCAACCATTATGTTGCAATCATTTATGCAACAACAATTAATGAAGGAAAAATATTAAAACAAACAAAATGATATTACCTATTGTCGCGTATGGTCACCCGGTCTTAAAAAAAATGTCGGAAGAAATTCAACAAGATCATCCTGGGTTAAATGAGTTGATTAACAATATGTTCGAAACAATGTACTCCTCAGGAGGCATTGGGCTTGCAGCGTCACAGGTTAACCACTCGATCAGGCTCTTTATAATTGACGCAAACCCAATGGCAGAGGATTTTCCTGAATTAAAGGGTTTTAAGCAGGTGTTTATCAATCCCTATATTTTAGAGGAATCAAATGAGATTGTATCTGCTGAAGAAGGCTGTTTGAGTATTCCAAACATACGCGAAAGTGTGCCCCGCCCAAATGAGATTGTTTTAGAATACTACGATAATGACTGGAATTTGGTTGAACAAAGGTTCAAAGGTTATGCGGCAAGAGTTATCCAGCATGAGTATGATCATGTTGAAGGCATTTTGTTCGTTGAAAAGATTAGCCCTTTGCGAAAGACATTAATTAGCCGGAAGCTGAAAGAGATATCAATAGGTAAGGTAGATGTAGATTATAAAATGATTTTTCCGCAGAAAAAACGAAACTAAGATTTCAATTTGTTGTTTAATCATAAAATACTAATTACATGATTCGAAGAAGTTTTTTTTACATCACTTTTGTGGCAACGATACTTTTTCTGGCCAGTTGCCAAAGTTCACGAACGAAAGCCGTTAAGCTCGTTCAAACAATGGAGGATTCGGTGTTTGGCTCCACAGGCGCAATTGACAGGGTAAAAGTAGGCGAACTAATTGATTTGTATATAAACTTTGCTGATAAGTTCAGTAAGGACAGCCTTGCACCGGTTTACCTTTTCAAAGCTGCGGACATGGCCATGAACACAGGGCGATCATTGGAAGCTATCCAACTGTATGAGAGAATATTAGATAATTATTCGGAATATTCTAAAGCTCCAGAAGCCTTGTTCTTGATGGGATACGTGTATGAAAATAACCTTGGAGAGTTGGCTAAAGCTGAAGAGATTTACAAGAAATTCTTAGAGCTATATCCTGATAACGACTTCGCTGATGATGCAGAGATATCGTTGAAATATCTAGGTAAAAGCCCTGAAGAGCTCATTGAGATTTTTCAGCAACAGGGTGTATTTTCAGGCTTTGGGGAGGAGAATTAAGTGATTTGGAGTTTTATTTCTCTGTTTTTTCTTCCAAGTTAAACTCACTATCAAGAAAGTTTTTTAACTGCGATGGTGTTATATTCAATTTGACATTGCCACGCTGAAAACAAGATATGTACCCAGCCTCTTCGGATACCACAATAGCAACAGCATCGGTTTTTTCAGTAATACCCAAGGCTGCTCTATGCCTTAGCCCTATCTCTCCCGGTAGGTTCTGATTTCCGGATACAGGAAGAATTACCCGTGCTGATCTTATCCTATTATTTAATACGATAACAGCGCCATCACGTAATGGGCTGTTTTTGAAAAACAAGTTTAAAATAAGGTCTTCAGAAATAGCAGCATCAATTACCTGTCCTGACTCAGTATATTGCTGCAGTTCGTTAAGCCGTGCAATCACGATCAATGCACCGGTTTTTGTTACCGACATTTTCCTACACGCCGACACAATAGGGTCAACATCAAGGATAAAAATCATTTTTGTTTTAAACTTTAAAAAACCAAACCGTCTCCGCATGTTAACAAGAAACCGAGGCGTGCCAATAAGAAGCAAAAATTGTCGTATTTCAGGTTGAAAAACAACAATTAATGCAATAAAACCTACTGAAATAAATGCTCCCAGAATTTGGCTAAGCATCTCCATCTCAAGAAGAAGTACTACACGCCAAAAGATGAAAATGGCGAAAATACCTATTAAAATGTTAGTTGCAGCAGTTCCTTTCAACAGATTGTAAAGCATGTAAATAAGTACTGCAACCAATAGTATGTCTATCAGGTCAGCAAGCTTGATCTGGATAAAAGCAGTTATGAAAAAATTAGCCATAAATAGAAGTTAATACTATTTGATTTTCGCTATAATTTAAAATTGATTTGACCTGCCAAAAATAATGAAAAGATGTAACCTTGAATAAACATGTTGCAAACAATTTTGCTGTTTCACTGTTTATAACTAAGCATAGTGTATAAAAAGTTATGTCAGAAGAAACCAAACATAATTTTCCTTTTTTTCCTCTGAATCTTATTGTGATGCCCGGCGAAATCCAGCCACTTCATATTTTTGAACCACGCTACAAACAGCTTATCCATGATATCCAAACATCTGGAGAACATTTTGGTATCCCTTTTATGCTTAATAATAAAATATGTAAACTTGGATCGTGCGTAAAATTATATAAAATACTTTCGGAAACCAGCACAGGCGAAATGGACATATTGGTAAAAGGGGTGAGCATTATCAGTATTGAATCTATGGAGGATACATTGGGCGAAAAACTATATAGCGGCGGGTCAGTTAAGATTTTAAAAGAATTGAACAAAACACCTTCAACAGAGCTAAGCAACGAATTTAAAAACTACCAGGCCCAACTGGCAAAAATCAATAAGATAGAGGATAACTCTGAAAAAACTAACGAATCATTAAACGTATTGGATATTGCCGGCCAACTACCACTTGAAATCGAAGAGAAATTTAATTTTTTAATACTGAATTGCCCGATAAAGCGAGAAACATTTCTTTTGAACAAGATTAAGTTTCTGCATATGATAAATCAAAAACTGGAACAGTTAGGATATAGATTCTTTTTAAATTGATGACCAGTGCAAAAATCCTGATAAATCCCAAGTCAAGCCCTTTAAAAGGATGTTTTATCTAAAAAACATTTCATCGCTGTTCCAAGATTAAATCGAAAAGAAAAGGATTGAAGTTTTAAAATAAAATGTTATAGCCCAATTAGGATGAGATCTGATTGGGCTATAACATATTTCCAATCAGGATAAAATCATCAGTAGATTTTGTTACTCAATGATTTGTAAGCTAAGAGTAGCCTGGATGGTCACCTTCTTGGTTAAATATATGAGGAAGATACATGTTTTTCAGTGTAAACGGATTCTTATTTATCAAGTGATATCGGATTTTGTTTATTTTGGTTAATAAATCGGAAAGCAGATTATCAACTGATTGCAAAATAGCTTTTACTGATTCATTTAATGACTTTAACAATAGATGATCCCTCCCAGGATTTCCCGAAAGGTAGTTAAGAGCAACTGAAAATAGTTGAACATTTACATTACTTCTTTTAGCTAAACCACAAGGTATCAAATTATTCTGCCCGCTGACAACAACCTCAAATGCAACTTCACTAAACTTTTGACTGGTTAATATCCTTATAAAATTATTAAGATAAACAATGACTAGCTCGAATATTCTTGCTGACTTTTCGAAAAATACCAAATATGTATTTGAAACTTTGCTTCTGATAATTTCTGTTTTCCCTTCAAAGAAATAGTTAGAATTATTTGATTTAGTATTTGAGAGCGAATGAACCGAAGAACTTGTATTATTATCATCTTCAATCATAACTATCGCATCCATTTCATTATAGAATAATTGAAACCAATGCCTAATCCTATTTATAAATCTCTGATAATAAGGACATAATAAGTTACACAACGGTATTAACAGATACTTGTTTAACTTAAACCATAACAAAACCGTTAGAGCCAAAAACTGAAGCGCTGACCATTTGGCCACCATAATAAATAAAAACCAGGATTTTATTAACCCTCTTTGAATTGCTTTAAAGATTGGTTGCGCAACCTTACAAATAAAACTTCCGGCAGATTTTACTCCGGTGTGAAACCGGCTCTTTGGATCAAAACCTGAAAGCATTAATTGATATCTTTTCATTTTAAATAGGAATTTAAGTATGATTTGTATCTATTTTTAACTCTTAGCTTTACTCACTTAATTAAGTTTACTATTAACTAA
>JAAYWF010000052.1 GCA_012516825.1 Lentimicrobium sp.
CTCATATGCCGAAACTCGTTATCGTTGGGGAAACTTGACGATGAGTGAGCCAAGCCGGTTTATTTACGAAATTGACCCTTCGTACATAGAGCAGCCTAAAAAGGTAGTCAACCATCCAAGCGACCTAAATAAATTTAGATATACAGGAGAAGAATTGCCGAAAAAAAAACCGGTATCATTTAACAAAGACCGGTTTAAAAAAATTGAAGGCGCCCAATATTCAACCTCTGATAGCGAACCCTTTGAGAGCGCTGAAATAGATAGAATCCATGCCGGTATGCAAGTGGAGCATCAACGATTTGGGAAAGGGAAAGTGTTAAGTACTGAAGGCATTGGAGCCAATAGAAAAGCTACTGTTTTTTTTCCGGCAGTCGGGCAGAAAAATCTGATACTGAAGTTTGCCAGATTAAAAATTTTAGAGTGATTAAATTTCGTATTGCTTTTAGATAAACATAATGATAGACCTTAAGATGTCCCAGCAAGTAATTGAAAATATCAGAAACTTATTAAGCCTTGAGTTAAGCCGCTCCGGCTCGGGAACAATGATATACAAGCAGGGGCATAGCCTTTATCTGAACGGTCAGTGTTCGCTTTTGTCGGAGTCGGAGCAGCATTTTCGCTTTCTGATAGATGACAAGTATGGGGATTTTATAGTAGAGGTAAGTTTAGAAAAAGAACCGCAGCTGCAATGTACATGTCAAAGTGCAACTTTGTGCCGCCATCAAACGGCTGCCTTATTACAGCTTGAAGAGCTGATACGCCTTAAAGAAGACAAAATAATTCACGAAGGGATAAAATATACCCGAAAGGGAATGATTCAACGTGTTATTGAGGAACGAAAAAAGAAAGCCGAGCAAGCCAGATATAGTATTGAGTTTTCTGATAACATTTTTGGCGAGCATGTACTTACCAACGAACGAGGAGTACAATACAAGCTCACCTTCAGGGATATAAATCGAAAACATGGATACTGCAACTGTCCTGATTATCGAATAAACAGATTAGGAACATGCAAACATCTTATCTATGCATTTACACAACTTCAAAACGATCCCGACAGGATACCTCAAACGCCAATCCCCTACCCCTTTATTGAGGTCTTTTTAAACCCGTTTCGCAACAATAAAATAAGTTACTTTTTCCCTGAAAAAATTACCGGGCAGATAGCCGAGCTTTTTTATCGCTATTTTGGAAATAGAAATTTTATTGAAGAGGATGATATAGAACGTTTTACAGGGTTTCTAAATAATACCCACCGGTTTAAAAAAATTCTTGTGCGGCCCGAAGTCTATGAAAAAGTAAAAAAGGTTACCAAGCAATTAGCTATAAGTCGAGTAAAAGAGAATAAAAAGTTTAACCTTAATCTGCTAAAAACCAACCTTCTGTCCTTTCAGGTTGATGGAGTTGAATTTGCAACTTTCAATATAGGAGCCATGTTGGCTGATGATATTGAACTGGGACGAATAACTCAGGCGGTGGCAACGGCAATAATGAAAAAAGATTTGTTCGGGTTTTCACGCACTTTAATTATTTGCCCGGCAAACCTTAGGCATCATTGGAAAAGAGAAATAGAAAATCTGTCGAACGAGAGGTTATGTATAATTGAAAGGCAGCCGGAAGATCAAGCTGGCATTTATCAAAACGCTAAAGATTTTTTTATCCTTATAAATTACGATAAGATAAATCAATATCTCGAAGTTATTAAAGAATCTCCTCCCGATCTGATTATCTTAGATGAAGCTCAGCGTATTAAAAA
This sequence comes from Lentimicrobium sp., assembly GCA_012516825.1. GTDB lineage: Bacteria > Bacteroidota > Bacteroidia > Bacteroidales > 4484-276 > RZYY01. The sequence continues at coordinate 1,757 of JAAYWF010000052.1, forward strand.
TTATGAATCTGATATTTCGGTATCTATCAGTTCTATTCCTCGCAAGCATACTCTACTTTTATCGGGGAACCTTTATAATTATCATCTGATTGAACTTTATGCACTGATGATGCATGTTGATCAGGAGTTGCTTTCGCCATTATGGGATTTTTCGTACAGGTACTGCATTTTTGACAATCACAGCAGCAATAGGATTATCGGTTTTTACAACCTCGACGAATTAGATCAAAGGATTGAAAAGATAGTTCTTCATCGAACAAAAGAGCAAGTGATACGGCATTTGCCCAAAGTCAGCTATGTTGATCTGCCTGTGCCACTCCATCCGGTTCAAATAAAAATACAGTTAGGCTTAGCAAAAGAGTTGTTGGAAATATTGCAAAAGAAGATCATAAGTCAGTTTGAATTACAGCAGGCCGTAGAGTTAATCCGTAAATTAAGAATGGTAGCCGACTCATCATTCCTTGTTGATGATATGACAAACCTATCTCCAAAGACGGAGGAGTTGAAAAGCCTTTTAACCGAAAGGTTGAATATTAGGAAAAAACGAAAAAAGGTGATCATCTTTACTGAATGGAAACGGATGGCGCAAGTGATTAGCAGGGTTTTAAGGCTTAGCAAAATCAAATTCGTTGAAATAACGGACGAAACGCCGGAAAAACAACGCACTCTCTCATTGAAATCATTCACTACCGATCCCGATTGTTTAGTGTTGGTATCTTCTTGTGCTACCCTTGATGAATCGGAGATAAAAGCTTCCGATATAGTAATACATTTCGATATTCCAGCCGATCGTAGTTTGAAAAGCCTTAGGATGGGCAGTATTTCCGGGATTATTCAACGCGATGGCAATCTGACTTGTTTCAATCTATATTCAAAAAATTCCATCGAAGAGAGGCTCAATGCCGGTATGGAAATCAATCTGCATGAAAAGGGCAAGAAGAAGGAAACCGATATTCCAACGGAGATTCCCAAGCTGATAAAATCTGAACTAATTGAAACATTGACAGATATTATCAATCAAGGATCAGAGGCTGATGAATCTATACAAGAGACTTTACAGCGCGATGAATCGGGGCAGATGGTGATTGACTTTGCTAGCGAAGAGGAAATATCCAAGGTTCAGAAAAAAAGTACATCCGAACTATCAGATTTTGTTTTTTCTGACAGCCTTGATTTAGATGAAGATAAAATCCTTCAAACACTTACAAACAGCACGTCGTTAGTTGCGGAAATGCTAAAACTTGCAACAAGTGATAAGGCAGATGTTCAGAATTATTCACCTGATTTCGATCCTGAAAATGGTGAAATATTACTTCGTTTCAAATTATTACGAAAAGCCTGATAAGTTTTATAAACCTAAAGCCGTTTTGATTTTTTCTACCGGCAACTTTTTATCTAAGCCTTCTGCTTCAATAGTATAAAATATTGCTTCGTAGGTTAAAATTTTGGTTTTCGTAACACACTTTATAGCTGCAAACAAGCTGGCCGTCCTGGCGCCTATTCCTCTGTAATCCTCTGTTATAATTTCTGCTCCGGTATCGGGTACATCAAGCGTCTGATCAATGAATAACGCTCCTTTTTTCATCAATCCAATACGTCTTTTGCTATGATTTAAGCCCTCCTTTGATGTAATAACAACAAGGTCAGGAATATTGATGCCATGAAAGTGAATATCTTCTTTGGATATATTTATTTCGGCAGTAGAGAATCCAACCCCGACAGTTACCGGATAACTTCCTTTTTGTGTAACATGCAATCCTGAACGCATGGCTGCCTTGGCAATTATAGTAGCTGTCAGTTGTACTCCTTCGCCGGCAGATCCGCTCAATATTAATGAAACAGGCTTGTCAAGCGAAGAATAAAAGAGGGGTTCAATTATTGGCGTTTTACTTAATAGATTCTCTGATTTTTTACCCTTATGATGTGTAAAAACAGGTCTGTTGTTAAACCACTCACCCGGCTTTCTCCCAGAGGTTTCGATAATTTCGTTCAGCTTCATCCCCGGGTTAAACTTAATACCATAACTTGGGCATATTTCTACTACCTCCATCAGCGAGAATCCCTCTGTTGAAAAAGTCTTTACAAGCTTTTCAGAAATATCTCCTATCCCAGGCACACGGGTAACATAAGCAGCTCCTGCAGTATGCGCAAGCGCGCAAATATCATATCCTGAAAAGGGACTTCCATCGGCTGATGTAGTAGTACGAAATCCTTCGGGTGTAAGTCCACTGGACTGGCCGCCGGTCATACCATAAAGCATATTATTATGCACAACAACTGACATATTCAAATTGAGGCGTGCGGCTTCCATTATATGCTGCAAACCAATGGTAGCTCCTCCGTCACCAATAAAGACGATGATCTTTTTTCCAGGCTCTTTTAATCCAAAAACGATTCCGGCGCCGAGCGCTACCGACCGGCCATGCAATCCGTGGATAGTATGCGTGTTGAGGGTTTTGTCAATAATACCATGGCATCCGATATCGGTTACCATAATAACATCAAGTGGCGATAGCTCCATCCTTTCCAAAGCTTTAGCTGTATTTTTAGAGATAAGGTTGTGCCCACAGCCTTTGCAAAAGGGCAAAGAATCGGTATTTAAAATCTTTATATTCATGCTTTTACCTCCTCAATAATTTGTTGTGGTGTAATCATTTTTCCTAACGCGCCGGCAACCCTTAATCCTTCCGGTTTATTAATGCCAAAAAGCAACGAGCCAAACTGATTATTCATGTTTTCCTCGGCTATGACAACTCTTTTATATTTTTTAAGAATTTCGAGATAAACAGGAGGAACAGGCAATAGTGTTTTGGCAATAAGTAATGATACCTTCTCTCCTTCTGCTCTCATTTGCGCTACCGCTTCACGTGCTGCGGATGCTGTAATGCCATACGAGAGTACTATCTTTTCAGCATTCTCGTGTTGGTCGTAATCAAATTTTAAATGGCACTTCATTCGATGGTATATTTTTTCTTCAAGGCGACGTGTGTTTGCTAGAGCTTCATCCGTAGAATGCTGTAAAATTCCCATCTGGTCATGTGTAGAAGCATTGATCCTTACCTGATGGCGATTTTGCGTCAACGGTAGAAATTCAGGAACCATATCTTTTGGCAAATATGATTTGTATTGCTCAGCATTATCGTAAAACTTGTGATCTACTTTTTCAATCTCATCAAGTTTGGATATATCAAAGCTTTTATGGGTCATCACTTCTTCTTTTGAAGTTAAAAGCACCACAGGCGTCCTCATTTCTACGGCCATCTTCACTGTTTCTGCGGCGAGGCTCCAGCTATCTTCAAAACTTGAAGTACATAAAACCGGTATAGGATGCCCTCCTGAAATCATCCCTTTTAGCAAAAGCAAATCACCTTGAGCGCCGTTAGTTGCCGTGCCGGTTGAAGGCCCAAGCCTTTGCACAAGGATAATAATCATTGGAAGTTCCATCATGTATGCCATGTTGATTGACTCAATCATCAGGGCAAAACCCGGAAAAGAGGTTGCCGTAACAGGAATCCTCCCTGTCGAAGATAGCCCCGACATCCACTGAAGTGTAGATATCTCGTCAGGTGCGGCCAACATGATATCCAAACGTTGCCCACCATATTGGTATAGCAAGTTGGCCGGTGTGATTGGATAGCCGATATAGGAATCAGCGCCCGCACGGGCGAGAGCTTCCATGATCAACCTTGATCCCTCTATCAGAGCCATGCCTTTTGATTCTTCTCGTTTCATTAGCACAAAATTATTTTAATAAAAAAAGATTTAGATTTTTTGCAAAAGTCCGATTTATTTTTCTCTATTCAACCATTCCGTAATAATTTCTTTCGATTTTAAATAATCCAATTTAATTAACCAAATCCTATTAAAACTGTTATTTGATCGTTAATTAACATTTTTTATTGAATAATATTTGCTAACCTTCACACACAGATACATTTATTGTATTTTCGCTCGCTGAATTTTTAATCTATCAAATCATGAAGTTTATGAAAAAAATTGTTACACTTCTTCTATTAGGTTGTCTTGTATCGAGCAGCCTGTTTGCAGGTGGTTATCAGGTAAGGCTTCAAGGTCAACGTCAAACTGGGATGGGGCTTATCGGTACTTCGCTATATGGTGATGCGAGCAACCTTTTTTACAATCCTGCGGGATTATCTAAGTTAAATGGCAAGTTTAGCTTTGCTGCTGGATTTAGCCCGATTTTCAACGAGATTGCTTTCAGGCTTGAAAATGACCCTGTAACGGTTTACAACGACAATCCTGTCGGTACGCCTTTTAGTGTTTACGGCTCTATGATGATTACTAAAAGATTAGGTTTTGGTATCGGAGCTTATACTCCTTACGGCAGTACTGCTATATGGGGTAACGACTGGGTCGGGGCAACTCTGATTCAAGACTTATCGTTGCAAGCCGTATTTATACAACCAACTATCTCCTACAATTTTGCTGATGTGGTGAGCATTGGAGCAGGTTTAGTGATAGCCTCAGGCGAAGTTGAGCTAAATAAAGCTATTCCTTATAACGGTGCCGAAGTAAAAGGACAAATAACGCTTAATGGAAAAACAACCGAATACGGATATAATGTTGGGTTGTTGATTACACCAAACAAAAAATGGGCGATAGGAGCCAATTATCGTTCGGAAATTATTATGTCGGTACAAGATGGGGATGCTACATTTACCATTCCAGGATCGCTCTACTCTATCATCCCTGCCAACAATAAATTTGATGCAGACCTTCCTCTGCCTGCCAATTTTGATTTCGGCCTCTCTTTTAAAGCCTCCGAAAAGTTGTTGCTTGCCGCTGAGATCAATTATGTTTTCTGGGATGTTTATGATTCATTGAACTTTACCTTTAAAAAAATGCCTGCCATATTAAACTCAAGCAATCCAAGGCTATATTCAAACACTTTGCTCACACGAGTTGGAGCAGAATATACCTTTAATGAGGTAGTGAAAGGCCGAGCTGGCATTTACTATGATCCTACACCTACTCATGAGGAATATTTCAGCCCCGAAACGCCAAGCCTTTCTTCCTTCGCCTTTACACTGGGTATTTCATTATATCCGATTGAAAATTTTGCCATTGATATCTCATACCTACAGTTGGAGACAAAACAAGAATTTAAGACATATAAACCCTCCAATTTTCAGGGAGATTACAAATCCAGAACTTTGATTCCCGGTGTGGGATTAACCTATACTTTTTAACGTTTAACAATTGAAAATCATGAAAATAAAAAATTTAGTTTTCCTTTTAATAGCAGCTCTTCTTTTTGCTTGCAAACCTGAGCTTGACAATATAACTACTACTGATGGACAAGCCGATTTTTCGAAATATGTAGCCATTGGCAACTCGTTAACAGCAGGATATACTGACGGCGAACTTTTCCTGTCAGGTCAGAATAATTCCTATCCCTCAATCATTGCTCATCAAATGTTAGCTGCCGGCGGTGGCGAGTTCAAGCAGCCGCTGATGCTCGACGAATATGGGTTTGGAAAGAGATTATTGTTAAATGCAAAAGCTCAAGCTCCTGTTCCCGCAGGGAAACCTGTAAATATGGCTAACTTCAATTCCATAGCTTCACAAGGGCCTTTCAACAACCTTGGAGCGCCAGGAGCAAGATCTTTTCATCTGATCCCCGGTGCAGAAGCATTCAGCGCTCTAAATCCATATTATAAACGATTTGCCGCTCAACCCGGAACATCTACAATATTAGATGAAGCGCTTGCTCAAAATCCCACCTTTTTTAGTTTATGGATAGGAGCGAATGACGTATTAGGATATGCAATTTCCGGAGGCGCTTCCGATAGTATCACTAATCCAGCCCTTTATCAAATGGCACTGGATGTAATACTGCAACAACTCACTAAGAGCGGAGCAAAAGGCATTGTGGCTAACATACCATCAATCACAAGTACTCCATATTTTGCATTTATGAATACGCGACTGCCTTTTGACGGGCTTGTACTGAAATTAGAGCAACAAGTTGCAGCGCTTAACTACGGCTACGCACAGCTTAATGCTTTAATAAAAATGATGGGATCAACCGATACCATAGTATTTAAACTGGGAGCAAATCCTTTTGTGATTGTAGATAAAGATTTACCATGGGGAATAAGGCAGATGAAAGCCGGAGAATTATTTTTGCTGAGACTACCAACAGACTCAATTGCTAATCATGGTTTAGGAAGCCTAATTCCTATCCCCGACATGCATGTACTTACACAGTTAGAGATTGACAGAGTTGAAACCGCCACCTATAATTATAATGCAATTATTCTTCAGTTGGCAAATCAATACGACTTAGCACACGTGGATACACATGGTTTGTTGGAAAAAATATCAAAAGACGGTATCATTTACGATGGTATCAAGTTTACGTCGTCATACGTTACCGGCAACACCTTCTCATTAGATGGGGTTCACATTATCGGACAAGCTAATGCAATGGTAGCCAACGAATTTATTAAAGCAATTAATTCAAAATATGGCTCACAGCTCAAAGAAGTTAGCCCTCTATATTATTCGGGGCTATATTATTATTAATTACATCTTTGAAAAAGTAGCAAATTCCGTCAGTATTAAACTCTGACGGGAGTTCGTATTTTTATAAAAAAAGTAAAAGTTTCAAAGTCAGTTTTAAAGGATGTAATATTATACCTGAATTATGCAACACCCCTGTAACCTTTTAACAATTGCCTGATCAACATTCTTTAATTCTAAAATTTTCAAATAAACTAAATTGAAAAAGTTCATATTTGCCACTAATAACCCGCATAAGTTAGAAGAGATTCGTCAGCTTGTAAAAAACGAATTTATCATACTCAGTCTTAGCGATGTAGGATTTAATATTGATATCCCTGAAGATTTTGATTCTTTGCAGGAAAATGCTTTACAGAAAGCGCGAATTGTACATCAAATGACTGGATTGGATTGTTTTGCTGATGATACCGGGCTTGAAATAGACGCACTTGACAAACGTCCAGGAGTTAACTCAGCCCGTTATGCCGGACCGGAATGTAATTCTGAAAAAAACATCAGGAAAGTGTTAAAAGAGTTGGGAGACACTCCTTTCAGGTCAGCTCGATTTAAAACTATAATAGCTTTAATCTTAAATAATAAGGAGTTTCTGTTTGAGGGAATAGTAGAGGGCGAGATCATCTACGAAAAACATGGACTATTTGGCTTTGGATATGATCCAATATTCAGGCCTGAACATCATTTAGTTACTTTTGCCGAAATGAGCGCTGAAGACAAAAACCGAATCAGCCATCGTGGAAAAGCTGTTGAGAAGCTAATTAAGTTTTTAAGAAATAGCATGTGAGCCTCTCAAGTTCAATGGAATTGCAGATTGTAATTAATGCACAACAGCAAGTCCTCCTTCGGAAGTTTCACGATATAGGCTCGGCAGGTCTTTTCCTGTTTGTTTCATGGCAGCAACAACCTTATCAAATGACACTCTGTGTTTTCCATCCGACATAATTGCAAAGTTACAGGCATCCATTGCGCGTGCGGCCGCAAAAGCATTTCGCTCGATGCATGGTATTTGAACAAGGCCTGCTATTGGATCGCAGGTAAGTCCAAGATGATGTTCAAGTCCCATTTCAGCGGCATATTCAACTTGTGCGGGTGTGCCTCCAAAGAGTTGGGTGGCGGCGGCGGTTGCCATAGAACAGGCAGTTCCTATTTCGCCCTGACAGCCTACTTGCGCACCAGATACCGAAGCATTATATTTCACTAAGTTACCTATTAACCCAGCGGTGGCCAATGCTCTTAAAATTTTATTGTCAGTAAATCCATACGCAGTGTGCATGTGATATAAAACCGCCGGCAATACGCCAGATGAGCCACATGTGGGTGCGGTAACTACCATTCCGCCAGAAGCATTCTCCTCAGCAACGGCTAACGCATAAGAAAATAATTTGCTCCGTCGCTTCAACGTCCCGGTGAACCCCCTCGCCCTGATCATGTAGATAGATGCCTTCCTTGGAAGCTTAATAATTCCCGGAAGCACACCCTCATTCTCCAATCCTCGTAACACTGCATTTTTCATTACATGCCATACCTCCTCCAAATAATCCCATAGATCATCATCCTCATAATCCTGAACATATTCCCAAAAATGTTTTCCGTTTTCTTCACAAAAAGCAAGGATATCCATCATTTTTTCGTGAGGATAGAGTGATTTTTCAATGTTTTCCAATCTATCATCGCTTACTATATCACCGCCGCCAATGCTGTAGGCCGTCCACTGGCCAAGCTTTTTCTCGCTATCGTTGAAAGCTTCAAACATCAAAGCATTTGGGTGAAATGGTTTTACTTCTTTAGAGTTCCAAATTATTTCAACCTTTTTTGGTTTTAGTTCATCTTCGAGCGCAACGTCTGTGAGATGCCCCTTACCGGTTGCAGCCAAACTTCCATATAATGTAATACGGACTGAACTCGCATCGGGGTATTTGGCTTTAAACTGTGCAGCCGCTTTGCGCGGCCCCATGGTATGGCTACTCGATGGGCCATGCCCTATTTTATAAATTTGTTTTATAGAATCCATATATTTAATCTCCAAAATGTATTCCAACTCCACGGGCAGTATTCATTAATGATGCATCAGCTTCTACGAGCTTTGGTTGTTTAAGCACCTCTTCAAGTGATACAGAGACGATGTTCGGATGCCGGTACGACACCATTTTGCCAAACTCATTATTCAGTACCATTTCAAACGCTTTAACCCCAAACTGGGTTGCCAATATGCGATCGTATGCAATAGGTATTCCACCGCGTTGCAGATGACCTAACACAGTAGTTCGGATGCTATGTTCGCAACCGGCCTCTTTAAGCTCATGCATCAGCACATTGGCAACACCGCCAAGTCGGCGATGTTCATTACCTATCTCTTTTTCACTAAGCGTGGTATAATCTTTTCCTATTGCACGAGCGCTTTCAGATATCACAATATTTACAAAACCGCGGTTACGTTCAAATCTCTGATTTACATTATCCAACACTTTGTTTATATCGTAAGGGAACTCTGGCAGAAGGCAAATCTCTGCTCCACCGGCTATAGCAGCATTTAAAGCAATCCATCCTGCATAACGCCCCATTACCTCAAGTATCATCACTCGATTATGGCTGGCAGCAGTTGTAACCAACTTGTCAACAGCTTCAGTAGCAATTTGCACCGCTGTCTGGAATCCAAAAGTGAAATCAGTAGCTGAAAGATCGTTGTCAATAGTTTTAGGTACGCCAATAATGTTGCAACCCATATCGAAAAGCTGTTTACTTATCCTCTGAGAACCATCGCCACCAATATTTATTACAGCATCAATACCAAGGTATTGCATCTTTCGCAGCATCTCTTCCGACCGATCAACGGTGCTCCATGTGCCGTCTTTATTTTTAATAGGCCAGGCAAAGGGGCCTCCTCTGTTGGTTGTTTGAATAATTGTACCGCCACGGTAATGAATACCTTCTACCTTCTTTTCATCAAGTATTACTATCTCTGTAGGCTCACGCAAAATGCCATTAAAAGCCTCTATGCTCCCAACGATCTCCCAGTCGCGCTCTTTTGAGGCACGTTTTACTACTGCTCTTATTACAGCATTTAGTCCAGGGCAATCACCCCCACCCGTAACAATCAGACATCTTTTCATAATAAAACAACTATTTAATAATGGCGGTAAAATTAACTAAAACAATAATTACGGAATTCTTTTACTTTAGTTATTAACTTTTAGCCTATACCCTAAACAAACATTTCGAAAAATAAAAAAGCAACATTTCCAGATTTAAATAAATAATATACTATTTTTGCCAAATAACGTCAAGACGAAATTATGTCAAGTATATTTGGAGATAAGTTAAAAGCATTGCGTGGTAAAAAGCAAATTCCGCAAAGAAAAGTTGCTTCTATTTTAGAAATAGACACAGCAACTTATTGTAAAATTGAGAATGGAGACCGTAAAGCAAAACGAGAACAGATTTCAATTCTTGCTGATTTATTTAAAACGGATGAAAAAGAATTATTTCAACTTTGGTCAGCTGATAGAATTTATGAAATAATAGCAAAGGAAAAAGATGCGAAACAGATTCTAAATGTCGTTTCGGAAAGTATAAACATTTATGTAAATCAAAAACCGAAAGTATGAAGCCATTACTTAAATACAGAGGAGGAAAATCTAAAGAAATATCAAATATAAAAAAGCATATTCCTAGTTTTAAAGGAAAGTACATAGAGCCATTTTTTGGTGGTGGAGCTTTATTTTTTCACTTGGCCCCTAAACGTGCTATTATTAATGATATAAACACTAAGTTAATGGATTTTTATAAAGGAGTCCAATCTGATTTTGAAACTTTAAAAAGTGAACTTTCAGAAATAGAAAAAAAGTACTCAATTAATAGAAGTAATTTTGAAAAATTAAAAGAACAAAAACCAAAAGAAAGAGTTAAGGATGATAACGAGACTCTCTACTATGAAATAAGGGATATGTTTAACGGCCTCGCAAAAAAGAAATATTCAGATGCTTTACTTTATTTCTTCATTAACAAAACCGCTTATTCAGGAATGGTACGTTATAATTCAAAAGGTGAGTTTAATGTGCCTTATGGACGATATAAAAATTTGAATACTTCGTTAGTTACAGAATCACATCATCAGCTTTTGAAAAATACAGAAATATATAATTTAGACTATAAAAAGATTTTTGATATGGCAAACGAAAATGATTTTATGCTTTTAGACCCACCTTATGATTGTGTTTTTTCTGATTATGGTAACAGCGAATATAAAGATGGTTTTACTGAAGATGATCATAGGGAGTTATCTGAAAATTATCGAAAATTAAAATGCAAAGCATTGATGGTTATCGGTAGTACTCCTTTAATAAAAGAATTATATGAAGATATGATAATTGATGAATACGGAAAATCATATGCTGTTAATATTAGAAATCGATTTAAATCATCAGCAAATCACATTTTAATTTCTAATTACGGAAACATTGCAAAAAAATATAGTCCTGAATTTAATTTCAACCCCATTGAACAAATTGTAACTTTTTAAATCGTTTATGGCAAAAATCGGCAGTAAGGTAATATTTGTTACCACCTCTCCAAGAACTCCGGAAAAAATGATTCCGGAAATTCAATTATTAAACACTCACTTTGCAGACAAAGAATGGAATAATGAAAACCAAATCGCTTTTATGGAATTACTTAGAGATGAGTACTTCTTTTTTGGCAAGGGAGCAAAAGATCCTGCATTTAGTGCAAGAGATAGAATTAACCGTGCTCCTAAAGCCTTAGGATTTGTTGTACTATCTCCCAAAATTGCATTAACTGAAGCTGGGAAACAATTAGTCTACTCAAAAAGGAAAGAAGAGGTATTTTTACGTCAATTACTTAAATTTCAAGTTCCATCTCCTTTTCATATTCCCACTGATAAGGCCACAAACTTTTGGGTAAAGCCTTATCTTGAATTGTTTAGACTAATTCGTCATTTTGGTTCTTTAAAGTTTGATGAATTAATGATTTTTGGACTTCAATTGGTTGATTATCGAGATTTTTATAAAATTGTCGAAAAAATTGATGCTTTCAGAATTTTAAAAGCGAAAAACGAAGGGAATTATAAGAAGTTTAGAGTTGAATATTTAGAAAAAGAACTTAGATTGATCTATAAAGATGAAATAAAAGAAGGCGATACTAAGATCAGAGAAACGAAAGACAAATCAATTAACACATTTTTAAAAACCAAAGCAAGTAATATGCGTGATTATGCTGACGCTTGCTTCAGATATCTTCGAGCCACAGGAATGGTTAATGTATCTCATATCGGTAAATCTTTGGCTATTGTACCTGAAAAAATTATCGATGTAGATTACTTTCTAGAAAATACTAAAAGAGAACCTCAATTTTATGATAATGAAAGTCAGTACATCAATTATCTCGGAAATGCTTCCATACCTACGCTATATACAGATAATAGAGAACACTTAGAACAAAAAATCAAGACAGAGTTTCCACAGCTAAAAATCTCTTCAAAAAATAGTTTATTAGAATTAAAAGAAATTTATGCCGATAATTTGGAAAGAAGAAAAGAGCAAATTCTTTCTAAACAAACTAAAGCAATAAAAGATTATAGATTATTTGGTGATATTAATACAGTTTTTGAACAAATAATTGACAGTTCTATATATGATGCACCTCTAATGCTCGAATGGAATACTTGGAGAGCTATGACTATGTTAGATGGCGGGAATATTAAGGCTAATCTGAAATTTGATGATTTTGGAAATCCGATGGCTACAGCGCAAGGAAATATGGCTGATATAGTTTGCGATTATGATGATTTTGGGGTGTTAGTAGAAGTAACGATGCAATGTGGACAAAGGCAATATGAAACAGAGGGAGAACCTGTTACAAGACATCTTGCTAAGTTTAAAAGAGAAATAAAAAAACCAGCTTATTGCCTTTTTATCGCTCCTAAAATAAACGAATCTGTAATTGCACATTTTTATGGATTGCATAAACTGAATATCAGTTATTATGGAGGAAGTTCTACAATAATTCCTTTACCTTTAAATGTATTTTTGAAAATGATCGAAGATTCTCATAAAGCAAGCTATGTTCCTGAACCAAAACACGTCCGAGCATTTTTTGAATATTCAAATGAGTTAGTCAATTTAGTAAAATCAGAAATAGAATGGTACCACGGTATAACTGAGAAAGCTTTAAATTGGTTGCCAAAATAATGGGCGATCAACTAACAAATTGTTTTGCATAAACTGCAGAGAAAGTCTCTGATTGAAATAACTTGCTATATTTTTAAGTTCGGTCTTCGCTTAAAAATTTCGACTAAAAATAAGCTTCCTCTTAAGCTACCTTAATGTTTTGCGTCCAACAACAAAAATCCTGATCAGAAGCCCTCTAAGTTAGAATGGGTTAATACCTGTAAAAGTAAATGGCGATAGCATTTTTAACTCATCTTTTAACTTGCCTGAAATATTTAACGAGTCAATAAATTGATGAATCTCCTCTTTGTGGATTTTCTTATTTTTTCGGGTAAATTCTTTTAAAGCTTCATAGGGTTTCGGATAATTTTCCCTTCTGAGTATTGTTTGAATAGCTTCTGCTATCACCTCCCAGTTTTGATCGAGATCATCATTTATTTTTTCAGTGTTAACGATCAACTTATCAAGACCTTTTACTAATGACCTCCATGAAATAAGCGAATGTGCCAAAGGAACTCCAATGTTGCGACTTACTGTGGAATCGGTAAGATCGCGCTGCAAACGGGAAATGGGTAACTTAGCCGAAAGATGTTCAAATATGGCATTAGCCATACCAAGATTACCTTCTGCATTTTCAAAATCTATCGGGTTAATTTTGTGAGGCATAGCAGACGAACCAACCTCCCCCTTTTTGATCTTCTGCTTAAAATAATCCATCGAGATATAACTCCACATATCACGCGCAAGATCAATAAGGATATTGTTAATTCTCTTCAGCCCATCAAAAAATGCTGCAAGATTATCGTAATGCTCTATTTGTGTAGTAGGTTGCTGTCTTTTTAAACCGAGAGATTTTTCTAAAAACTGATCGGCAAACTTCGCCCAGTTAATTTCTGGATATGCAGCAACGTGAGCATTAAAATTACCCGTAGCTCCTCCAAACTTTCCTGAGAATGGGATTTCATTTACTAATTTCAGCTGTTGTTCCAAACGAGTAGCAAATACCATAATCTCTTTACCTAACAATGTTGGCGAGGCCGGCTGGCCATGCGTATGTGCAAGCATCGGGATATTTTTCCATTCGTATGCAAGCCCTTTTAATACCTTAACGATACCAACAACCTGATCGGAAAGCAATTTTTTCCATGCCTCCTTTATTGCCAAGGGAATTGCCGTATTATTGATATCCTGCGAGGTAAGGCCGAAATGGATAAATTCGCGGTACTTCCTTAAACCCATCAAATCAAACTTTTCCTTCAAAAAATATTCAATAGCTTTTACGTCATGATTTGTAATCTTTTCTATCTTTTTTACTTGCCTGGCATCTTCAATAGTAAAGTTGATATAGATATTTCTAAGATCGTCAATTACCAATGGTTTAACATCCGAGAGTTGTGGTAAAGGAATGTTACATAAGCTAATAAAGTACTCAACCTCTACCTGAATCCTGTAACTAAACAATGCCGCTTCGGAAAAATACTCCTGCAGCATCATGGTTTTATTATGATATCTGCCATCTATTGGCGAAATAGCACGTAATTGATCACAACTTAACATGATAGTTTCTTTAATTTTATAAATCAAAAAGAATAATGAACTTGTAAAGATTAGCCCTATTTAAATAGCAATCAATGGATTACAAAAGCCATATTGCCCTTTTTGTTGAATATCGCAGAGCTAATTTTTTTACAAATGTAAACGAAAAGTAATACGTATCACTATAACCTAATTTTTTTTGTTTTTTTTTAAAAGGATAAAGGATACTAAACCCAGATTAATCAACAGAAGACCTCAATGGCAAAACTATTGATTTATTAAGGCTAATCATAATTTATTATTGGTTTACTGCAACTCTTATTGTGCTGATTATAAATGCTTAATATGAGATGAATACTTTACAATCTCTTACCACCCTTACTGCAAACCACGATGACTAAGGATAATATCAATAATTTTATAGGCGAAATTAATGATCAAATTTTTATTATATTAATATGAAAAACTCAGAAAATCTTGGATTTTTCACCCGTCAAGTTCATGCAGGTGATTTTAACGATCCGTTAGGAAGCGCTACTGTGCCTATTTATCAAACATCAACATTCAAATTTAAAAATGCTGACCATGGAGCTGCCTGTTTTGCAGGTGAACAGAAAGGATATATTTACACACGACTTGGCAATCCCACTATTGCAGCTCTTGAAAATGCCGTAGCTAATCTTGAAAAAGGTTTTGCCGGTATTGCTACTTCATCGGGGATGGCCGCAATTACCACCGTTTATTTAACCTTTCTGGGAAAAGGTAAGCACATCGTTAGCCACAATGCGCTTTACGGACCAGCAAGAAGTGTCATGGAGACTATCTTTGCTCGTTTTGGAGTAGAATACACTTACGTTGATACTACCAATATCGAAAATGTAAAAAGCGCTATAAGGCCGGAAACAGCAATGATATACACAGAGACCCCAGCTAATCCTACGATGGGTATTTCTGATCTGAAAAAGCTTGCCGACCTTGCGCACGAGATTGGTGTACCGCTGGTTGTTGACAATACCTTTTGCAGCCCCTATCTGCAACGCCCTATCGAGTTCGGCGCTGATGTAGTTGTTCATTCGATGACTAAATTCCTAAATGGCCACGCTGATATCGTTGCCGGGATGATTATTACCGCAAATGAAAAATACCACAAGTTGATAAATCCCGTGATGATTAACATGGGTTGCAATATTGATCCTCATCAGGCTTACATGGTACATCGAGGATTAAAAACTTTAGGGCTTAGGATTGAAAGGGCTCAAGCATCGGCAATGAAGATAGCCGAGTATCTCCAAAATCATCCGAAAGTAGCAAAGGTAAACTATCCTGGTCTAAAGTCACATTCGCAGTACGAACTGGCACAAAAACAAATGTATGGGCCCGGAACGATGATGGCATTTG
The DNA here is from genome assembly GCA_012516825.1 of Lentimicrobium sp. Lineage (GTDB taxonomy): Bacteria > Bacteroidota > Bacteroidia > Bacteroidales > 4484-276 > RZYY01. The sequence continues at coordinate 17,419 of JAAYWF010000052.1, forward strand.
AATTAAAAGGTGGTTTTAATGCAGGCAAGAAGCTTATTGACAATGTACAATTGATACTTCTTGCAGTGTCGCTTGGCGGAATAGAATCATTGATTCAACATCCCGCCTCAATGACCCACTCTAAAGTGTCGCATGAAAAGAAAATTGAAGCCGGAATAACCGATGAGTTAGTAAGACTATCCGTAGGAATTGAAAATGTAGAAGATCTGATTGCCGACCTCGACCAAGCCTTTGAAAAGGTATAGATCAAAATTTTTCTAATATCCTGATTGTTTTTTGACGTTCTAAAAAAATAAAATCAGGCTTAATGACAGAAATGTCTATTTTTATATCCTGATTTTTATCAATTAAAACCAATCCGGATGTTTTCAGCCTTTTACAGAAAGTTTCTTGTTTTTAGCTTGATGTTAATTTTCATCACGCCTTTGTGCTATGGTCAAAAGGTGGCTGTAGTATTGAGTGGAGGCGGTTCAAAAGGTGCAGCACATGCTGGAGTATTAAAGGCTCTTGAAGAGAACAACATCCAAATTGACTATATTATTGGAACATCTATCGGAGCATTCGTTGGCGCTCTTTACGCTTCCGGTTACTCGCCTGAAGAGATCGAGAACTTTTTTATTTCTACCGATCTAAAACGTTGGTCGTCAGGTGAATCAAACCCGAAATTTAACTATTTTTTTAAGATGGACGAACCTGACCCTTCGTGGGTAAATTTTGATTTTAATTTTAAAACACCCCTAACCAAAATTCTGCCTACAAGTTTGGTTCCTACTACCGAAATGGATTTTACCTTAATGAGCCTCTTTGCGGAAGCATCGGCGGCATCAAACCAAAACTTCGACAGCCTTTTCATACCTTTCAGATGTATAGCTGCCGATATTGATTCCGATGAGGCGCTAACTTTGTCAAATGGAGATTTAGGTGCAGCGGTAAGAGCTTCAATTACATTTCCGCTGTTTTTTAAACCAATAAAAATTGATGATCGGCTGTTGTTTGATGGCGGCATGTATAACAATTTCCCCCACGATGTGGCAATGGACGTTTTCAAACCTGATCTGATAATTGGAAGCAATGTATCGAAAAACTATCCAAGCCCCGACCCTGACGATGTAGTAAGTCAGTTGCAAAAGATGCTGATGACAGATGCCGATTTCAATTTATCAAAAGAGAGTGGTATAATCATTCAACCTAAGGTATCAAGACCTAACCTTACCGACTTTTCACTCTCTCAGGAATTTATCCAACTTGGTTATGATGAAACAATAAGACGGATGCCGGAGATCAAGGAGAGAATTAAAGATTTCAGAAAAGATGGAGAAACAAATGAATTACGAAACAAATTCAAAGCAAATTTCCAACCTCTCTTTATTGATAGCATAAGCAATGCTGGTCTTACAAAAAATGAATCGGCATATTTCAAAAAACAATTGTTTCATGAGTATAACACTATTACTCTTGCAGAAGTAGAAACGGGTTATTACAATATTGCAACCGATGGATATTTTAAAGTAGGCATGCCACTTTTAAAACCCAATGCCACACGCCAGAAATATACATTGGACCTGGGGCTGAAAAGAAGCGACCGATTCAATGTTAAATTCGGCGGAAATTTATCATCTCGTTTAGCGAATGTGGGGTTTGTTGAGTTAAATTATAAACACCTCTCCTCACAGGGGTTTAAATTAAAAACCAACGTCTTTGTCGGTCGGTTTCATTCATCCGTCCTACTTGGATTTAAGCTTGAATCGCCGTCGAAACCTCCGTTTTACCTTGATGCCAACCTGGTTTACAATCATTTTGATTTTTTTAAAAGCACTATCCATTTTTTTGAAGACATAACTCCCTCCTATCTTATTTCAAATGAAAATTATGTAAGGGTTACTGCAGGCGCGCCAACTAATATAAAAGGTAAATTCGAAGCAAATATCACCTTAGGCTCAATGGATAATAATTATTATCAGTCTAATATGTTCACGCGATTAGATACTGCCGACAAAACCACTTTCAACTTCTCAAAGGCAGCCGTTCGTTGGGAACTAAATACTTTAAACCGAAAACAGTATGCTAATGCGGGAGCTAGATTTTTATTAGAAGCTACACTGATAAACGGCAAAGAGAACTTTTACAGTGGTAGTCTAACCTACGAAAGATCGGATTTGAAAGACATAAAACATAAATGGGTGAGCGTGGGAATGAAATGGGAGAATTATTTCACAAAGCCAAGAAAACTGAAGTTTGGTTTTTATAGTGAAGTGAGCCTTACAACTCAAAGGTTTTTCTCTAATTACACCTCAAGCCTGCTTATGGCTCCTGCGTTTTTCAAAGTACCGGAGAGCCAGACTATTTTCTTGCCAAATTATCGCGCTTTTAGCTATGGTGTCGGAGGACTGATCACAATATTTACTATTGCCAAAAATTTTGATTTCCGATTTGAGAATTATATATTTCAACCATATCGCCAAATCTTTAGCGATAAAAATTATAAATCGTTTTTTGGAGAAAAGTTTAAAAATCGCTATCTGATGAGTTCAGCAGTATTGGTTTACAATAGTAAATTAACGCCGATAAGCATTTCGCTAAATTATTTTGATAACCCGGAAGAAAAATTTTTCTTTTCATTTAATATTGGTTACCTGATATTTAACAAAAGAGCTTTGTATTAAATTTATTTTTATGAGACCACTTATCACCATTTTATTTAGCATAATAGTGTTAATCACTTATGGTCAGGAGCAAACAGTAAATGTAAGATCAATTGAAACATATTTTGCCGAATTAGGCGAGGTCTGTTTTTCATTTGATTTGGAGAATGATGATATGATGAGAAAGCTAACAGCTATCATATCCATTGACAATGTCGTTGGAAAAACAGTTATGGCTTATGCAAATCAAGAAGAGTTCAACCAATTTCTTGAATTTAGGATACCATACAAAATAGTTCCACACTCTTCAGATATTCCTGTTGAGATCACAATGTTAGGAAAGGATAATCTGAAAGATATAACCGACTGGAACTTTTATCCCACTTACGATGCCTATATCAGTATGATGTATCAGTTTGCCATTGACTATCCCGATCTATGTAATGTTTTTAGTATAGGAAACTCGGTTCAGGGGCGACAACTGGTGATGGCCAAAATTTCGAAAAACGTCAACACAAGAGAACCAGAGCCTCAGTTTCTCTATACCGGAACCATGCATGGAGATGAGCTTGCTGGCTATAATTTTTTACTTAGGATGATTGATTACCTATTAACTAATTATAGCGTTGACCCCGATGTTACATATCTCTTAGATAATGTCGAAATATGGATCAACCCGCTCTCCAACCCTGATGGAACATACAAAGGTGGCAATAATACAGTAAATAGCTCAGTGCGTTATAATGCTAATAATGTAGATCTCAACCGCAACTATCCCGATCCCGAAGATGGTCCCCACCCTGACGGAAAGGCCTGGCAACCTGAGACCATAGCATTTATGCAACTTGCAGAACAAAATAACTTCGTGATGGCCGGAAACACTCACGGAGGCGAAGAAGTGATAAACTACCCATGGGATACATGGGCGAACCTTACAGCCGATAACAACTGGTGGATATTTGTATGTCGTGAATATGTGGATACCGTTCATAAATATTCCCCTGCTAATTACATGACGTATCTTAATAATGGAATCACCAGAGGATACTCGTGGTATAGCATAAGTGGAGGACGGCAGGATTACATGAATTATTTTCATAACTGCCGCGAGGTAACAATGGAGCTTTCTAAAGTTAAAAGGCTGGCAACATCAAGTCTGAACACATATTGGAATTATAACTACCGTTCGATGATTAATTACATAAAACAGGTAACTTACGGGGTTGCAGGGACGGTAACCGATCTGCTATCAAACGAACCCGTCAGAGCAAAGATCACAATCAACGGGCACGATACAGACAATTCACATGTCTTTTCGGATAGCCAGAATGGTTTTTATCAACGCCTACTCGATTCGGGCACTTATAATATCACCTTCAGTTCGCCAGGCTATCTTCCCCTCACTGTCGAAGGCGTAAATGTTCAAAGGTATCAAAAGACTGTACTCAACGTTAATTTGGATCCCGGCCCGCTCAATCCTGTTATATCAAGCTCTGCCAGGGCTATCCCGATAGAATCAACAGTTACTTTTACCGATGAATCAGGAGGTAAGCCTGTATCGTGGGAATGGGCTTTTCAGGGTGGAACGCCAAATAGTTCCTCGTTAAAAAATCCTGAGCCAGTTTTATACTCTACCGCAGGAACCTTCGATGTCAAATTGAGTATTACAAACAGTAATGGCGAAAAGATCACTCGTGTTTTTGAAGATTATATAAGAGTGGCCCCAATAGAACTCATGAGTAATAAATCAGTTACCACATGCAACTCCTTATTTTACGACTCTGGAGGCGAAAACGGAAGTTATGGGAATAACCAAATGTTAACCTTGACATTCCTTCCAGGTTTGTCAGGTGCAATGGTAGAGGCCGATTTTTTAGAATTCGGTCTTGAGGCTAGTAGTGGTTGTATTTACGATTATCTGCGAATATTCAATGGGAGTAATACTGAAGCTCCATTAATTGGCGTATGGTGTGGAGCCAATTCGCCAGGAAAAATAAGCGCAACCAATCCCGCCGGCTCGCTAACTTTTCAGTTTAAATCCGATGCTTACGTTACATCAACAGGATGGAAAGCTCTAATATCCTGTAAAACAACGGAAGAAATAATAATAGAGAATGGTTGGTCCGGGATATCCTCATACGTTGTCCCAATAGATACAAATATTGACACTCTTTTTCAATCTATTATTCAAGACATTGTTGTTGTAATAGGTGATGATGGGATCTATTCGCCTGAGTTGAATATCTTTACTTTGCAAGACTGGAACTCAAGGCAAGCTTATTTAGTGAAGTCAACTTCCCCACAGCTTCTTCCAATGACCGGTACATTGATGTTAAACAGAAATATTTCCCTTAACCAAGGTTGGAACCTGGTACACATACCTACACCACAACAAATAAAAACTTCCAGTATTCAGTCAATTTTAAATGACGATCTAATAATGATAAAACCGGTTGCAGATATTCATCTCTTCTGGCCGCAAATGGGAATCAACAGCCTTACCAACCTCTTGCCGGGGAAAGCCTACTATTTTAATGTTTCAAAAAAAGTAGAGTTCATGTTCCCTGATAAATAGTCTTTGTATAACCTTATTTTAAATAATAAAAATAGAGAAAGAACGATTAATAATTAAAAAAATCACTATGAGAATACTATTAACAAGCATCCTATTATGTTTTGCTATGATGCTATCAGCACAATCCGACATTGATGTTGTAATTATGAAAAGCGGTGTGGAGCATAAATGTACCATTCAGGAAATTAAGAATGACACTATTGTTATTTCCCAATTTTTAGGACGATCGAAAGTTTTTGAATCAATACCTATTAATGAGGTTGCTACTTACATACTCAATAATCATTATTCATCACCCGGTGAAGATCTGATGAAGGCTACCGGACTCTTCTTTGTAGCTACCGGATTTATGGTAACTGGCAGTGTTGTGGCCGTTATGGCGCTCAATGCAGACAATAATGACCTCGCATTAGCAGGAACAGCGTTCGGACTTTTTGGATCGGTATTCCTATTTAGCGGCTATTCAAAGATGCAATCAGCAAGTAAGAAACTAAACAAGCTGCATTTTGAAAATGACAGGATTATTTACAAATTATAGGAATCACATACCATTCCTTCTTTCAAAATATTATCTGAGTGCAAACATTAAGAAGCCAAATTGCTAACTTCTGTATTTGGGAGTAAAGGTTTATTTCTTATTTGTTAAAGATTTCGATGATGAATACTCCATGGCGGATTTCACAAAACTAACAAACAGGGGATGTGGATTGGCAACAGTGCTTTTGTATTCGGGATGAAACTGCACACCAATAAACCATGGATGATTTTCCAACTCGATTATCTCGACAAGTTCAGTCTGTAAATTAATTCCAGATTGTTTCATGCCGGCGGTTTCAAATTGTTCTGAGAATTTATTGTTAAACTCGTACCTATGGCGATGTCGCTCTGAAATATTTTGAGTACCGTAAATCTGAAATGCTTTTGAGTTGGGTTTCAGAAAACAGTCAAATTTGCCTAACCTCATAGTGCCGTCCAGTCCAGCGATTTTCTTCTGATCCTCCATCATGTCAATAACCGGCCACGGTGTTTTCTGATTAAACTCCAGCGAATTAGCCTTTTTTAAACCAAGTACATTTCTTGCAAATTCAATTACAGCACATTGCATACCCAGACAAATACCAAAAAAAGGAATCCTTTGTAAACGAGCATAGTTAACAGCTATAATTTTACCCTCGACACCACGTGGTCCGAATCCAGGAGCAACGAGAATTCCATCAAACCCCTCCATTAAGTTACCGTTTCCGTTCTCTTCAATATGTTCAGAATGAACTGTTTTTACCCGAACCTTGCAATTATTTATTGCTCCAGCGTGTATAAATGATTCAAAAATTGACTTATAGGCATCCTTCAGTTCTACATATTTACCTATTAATCCAATCGTAACTTCAGAAGTAGGATTTTTAATCCTATGGAGAAACTCCTCCCAGCCTTCTAAGTTTGGTTCATGCTTCGAAGTCATTTTCAGTTTTCGCAGTACTTCCAGATCAAGGCGCTCCTTTTGCATCATCAAAGGAACGTCGTAGATAGTATTTGCATCAAGCGACTCTATCACACTCGAATCATCAACGTTGCAGAACAAGGCGATTTTTGCTTTTAAAGAATTGGTTAGAGGTCGTTCTGTACGGCATACAATGATGTCAGGTTGTACACCCTGTTCCAACATGGTTTTTACAGAGTGCTGAGTTGGTTTTGTTTTCAACTCTTCAGCAGCAGCAAGATATGGAACGAGCGTAAGATGAATGACCAGGCAATTAGAGCCAAGCTCACGACGCATCTGACGAACTGCCTCAATGTATGGCAATGACTCAATATCGCCAACCGTCCCGCCGATTTCTGTTATTACAATATCGTATTTACCACTATTTCCTAAAAGCTTGATTCGATATTTAATCTCATCGGTAATATGCGGAATAACCTGGACCGTTGAGCCAAAAAATTCACCTTTTCTTTCTTTGTTAATAACAGCCTGATAAATCTTACCTGTAGTTACGTTGTTTGCTTGCGAGGTAGGAACGTTCGAAAACCTCTCATAATGACCAAGGTCAAGGTCGGTAACAGCTCCGTCTTCTGTTACATAACATTCGCCATGCTCATACGGGTCAAGTGTGCCCGGATCAACATTTATGTAAGGATCAAGTTTCTGGATAGTTATTGAATACCCACGAGCTTGTAAAAGTTTTGCCAACGAAACGGAAATAATCCCCTTTCCAAGGCTCGATGTTACACCGCCGGTTACAAATATATACTTGGTGTCTGCCATTGAATTTTGTTTAAAGAATTTACAAAGTAAATAATTTTAGTCCTGATGTCATCAGACTTACATAAATAAAAAATTAACAAAGGCAACCTTACTTAGTTTCTATTCGGCGGAAGTTTTATTCTAACGGTTAAAAATGTTAAATAGAGGTTAAACGGCACTTTTTAGCATTATCAAGTGTGATTGGTTCCATACAAGTGTCTTGCTAACAAATTTTAAATTACTATTGTAATAAAACTGTTTTAAGGATCGGACAAAATATTTGCTTTTTATTCTTTTTCAGCTTTTTGGCGAATATAGGTATCAATTTGTTTGGCAGCCTTACGTCCTGCTCCCATTGCAAGAATTACTGTTGCTGCTCCTGTTACGGCATCGCCTCCTGCAAACACACCTTCGCGTGATGTCTCCCCTGTTTCTTCATTAGCAACTATTCCTCCCCAAGATTCAGTTTTTAGCCCTGGAGTAGTTTTGGCAATAAGAGGGTTAGGCGATGTGCCTAACGACATGATAACAACATCGCATTCAATCTCAAACTCCGAACCTTTTATTTCAATCGGTCTGCGCCGACCGCTATCATCAGGCTCGCCAAGCTCCATTTTAATACAACGAATAGCCTTGACCCAGCCATTCTCATCTCCAAGAATTTCAGTAGGATTATTCAGTAATCTAAAAATGATATTCTCCTCTTTAGCATGATGAACCTCTTCAAGACGAGCGGGGAGTTCTTTTTCGCTTCGGCGGTAAACAAGATAAACCTCTGCACCTAACCGACAGGCAGTACGTGCAGCATCCATGGCAACATTACCTCCGCCTACCACTACAACGCGTTTTCCAACATATACCGGTGTGTCGTACTCAGGATCAAAAGCCTTCATCAGATTAGTTCGGGTCAAAAACTCATTAGCCGAAACCACTCCATTAAGATTTTCACCTGGAATATTCATAAATTTTGGTAGCCCGGCACCCGACCCTATAAAGACAGCATGATATCCTTCAGTATCTAATAGCTCATCAATAGTGATAGTACGACCAACAATAACGTCGGTTTCGATATTAACCCCTAAGCGAACTACATTATCAATTTCATATCTGACCACTCTCTCTTTTGGCAAACGAAACTCAGGAATACCATATTCAAGCACTCCTCCCGGGCGATGCAACGCCTCGAAAATTGTTACTTGATAGCCCATTTTAGCCAGATCGGTGGCACAAGAGAGGCCGGCAGGGCCGCTACCTATAACTGCAACTTTATAGCTATTCTGTTCGACAGTGGTCGGTTTATAATAATTTGTTGTCCTACCCCAATCAGCAACAAAGCGCTCTAACTTACCAATAGATATCGGTTCTCCTTTAATACCCATAACACAAGATCCTTCACATTGTACCTCCTGTGGGCAAACACGGCCACAAACGGCCGGAAGACTTGAATCTTCAGCGATTATATCAACAGCGTCACCAAAACGACTTTCTGCCACTGCTTTTATGAACTGCGGTATTTTGATATAAACGGGGCACGCCTGAACACAGCGTGGATTTTTACATTGAATACAGCGCTCAGCCTCTTGTATTGCCTCGCTGGCATTATATCCAAAACATA
>JAAYWF010000053.1 GCA_012516825.1 Lentimicrobium sp.
ACCCCGACTTTTTCGAAAAAGGATATAAATATAAAAGGGATAAAGATATATATCACTACCTGATCAAAGTGGCTTCAGGGCAGCCAGAAGAGCGAAGACGAGGATTCTCGCACAGGATGGTTAGAAACATTGTTGAAATATGGTCGGTGGAAAGCATACAGCAGCTCCGCGATAAAATAGAGGACATTCTTTCGATCACTCGAATGAGCTATGGCGGTCAGAAACTACCACCGCAAGTACAAGCTCTTAAAGGGATGATCAGGGAATTCGAAGAAGAGCTCGTTTGGGCATTTTTTGGCATGACCAGTAATGAAGTCCACCACTTACATCTTACTTTTAACGTGGATAACGCAGCAAACTACAAGCAAGAGATTACGACAATCTTATCGAAGTTGCAACAAATCCAACCTACGGTTATAAGCGTTGTACTTAATCCGGAAGGTAGTGGGCCGAATGTCTATTACAAATCGTTACAGGCTATTGCCGCAGCGCTAATCGAATGGGGTAAGACAAAAGACCTTAGCGAAGTGCGAATCTGGGGCTACCGAAATATCCTGCATAAGTTTCATCCCGCCGAGGTAACACATATCGTCCCTGTATCGCTCAACGCAATGGGAGTTTTGAACGAATCGTTCACAAATAGTTACCTAAGTCAGGTTAGTGCATCATTTCCTAATTACAAGCTCGATGGTAAGTTAAGTGATCTCTCAAAGCAGATATGGGTCGAACAGTTAAAAAGCGTTCAGTTTTTGTTAGGAAAAGCTTTCTTCTATCAAAATGAAAGCCCTCGACTGCGCACTACCCATGGATTATTGTTTTTTAACGAAATGAACGTAGATGAGTTTCTTTTAAAGGTAAAAGATCTAAAATTATTTATCGAAGGCTAAACCTGTAAATAATTATATCTTATCAATCCGTAGCAACCGTTATTTTCTTAATAAAAGCCCCATTGCTTTATTTACAATACTGGATGCTTTAAGCCCGTATTTTTCCATAAGTTCGTCAGGTTTGCCCGATTCGCCGAAGCTATCGCATATTCCGATAAATTCCATTGGAACTGGGCAATGATTCACTACTACTTCGGCCACGGCGCTTCCGAAACCACCAAAAATCTGATGCTCTTCGGCAGTTATTATGGCGCCTGTTTCGCAGGCAGCTTTCACAATTATATCTTTATCCAAAGGTTTTATTGTGTGAATATTGATCACTCTGGCGCTTATGTTTTCTTTTTCAAGAATAGAAGCAGCCTCCAAAGCCTCCCATGTCAGGTGCCCGGTAGAGATGATAGTAATATCTGTACCGTTTCTCATAAGCTCTCCTTTTCCAATCTCTATTTCCTGACTTTCATCAGTAAAATCGGGTACTGCCTCGCGTCCATAACGTATGTAAACAGGGCCTTTTAAATTTAAAATCGCCTTCTCGGTAATAAGGCGCGCCTGTGTAGCATCGCATGGGGAGATGAGAGTCATATTTGGAAGAACTCTAACGATGGCAATATCCTCTAAAGCCTGATGAGTAGCCCCATCAGGGCCTACTGAAATGCCGG
>JAAYWF010000054.1 GCA_012516825.1 Lentimicrobium sp.
GCATTAATGGCGAATAAAATCAATAATGCAGATAGAATGTTTTTCATAATTTATCAATTTTTAATAAACTTAAAATTATGTGCATTCGATTCATTTTTGATCCGAAGCAAATACATTCCGCTTCGAAGGATGTCAACCGGTATCGTATAACTATGGTCGAAAAATCTGCCTTCGGCAACTTTTAATCCGCTCAGATTGTAGATTTCATAAGCATTAAAGCGCTCACTTTCGCAAACTGTTGCTAAATACAAAACGTTTGAAACGGGATTGGGATAGGGTTGTATATCGTGTTGCATGTTGGTTTGTACTCCTGATGACCAATTTACAAAACAGGTATCACGAGCTGACATGTAGAGCTTCACATCATCTTCGTAATAACAAAGTAACTCAAGATACAATGAAATAGTTGCCATTTCATAACAACCCGGAAACAACACACCATTAATACTTCCAACTCCCTCGATCCATTGGTCCAATTTCTGCACATTTTCTTCTACCGGATGAAGATCCCACAATGTCCGCTGCTCGCCGTTTAATAATTCAATCGTGCTAATGGATACCACTTTATAAGCGTTTGAGTAAGTCTGACAATAATAGAGTCCGTAAACATCCACCGTATCGCCCACATCTATCGAAAAATCATACAACAGCCCGTCATGAATTGGATGCCACTCAGCATAATAGGGTCTGAAATATACACGCCGTTCAGCGGTATCTTCGCGGATAAAGCCTGCAATGCCCGAAGGATAATAATTATATTGGTCATTTACCAAAACCTTTCTGTACACTGTGTCATTAATTGTTGTATCCTGTGTTGATATGTAGTATTCGATAGTTCTTTTCTCACCATACCCCTCGTGCATTACATTCCAATGTTTTCCATTGTCAATAAAGGGGCTATAAGATTGTCGTGAGTTGTGATTTTCCGGATTTGTAAAATTATCACTTTGATCGCCAACGGCATGGGTGAAAACCAATGAAAAGATCAAAACTGCAAAAGAAGTAAAAAAAATCATCGTTTTCTTTGAGAAGTATTTTTGTTTAATCATAAAAGTAAAATTTTGGTTATTAGTTAAAAGCAATAGATTTTATAAAGTTTAGTCTGATACAAAGCAAAATTACATTAAAAAGGAAACAAATCGCTGTAAAATTCCGGCTAAAAAAGTTACTGGCCTGTTTCATAATCACCTCCTCTTAACTTTTTGAAATTAAAATATCGGCGTCAAATGTAATAAAATATTTTAAACGTTTCGTTTTTTTTGTAATAAACATACAAATATCTTAGGTAAATTCGAAAAAGTCTTATTATTTGGGGTTACTTTTCCTAAACCTAAAGTTTCTTTGACTTTAATGTCTTAACTTTTAAATTTATTTGTTTACTATCTCAAAGTTATGGGAAAGTATATTTCCTGATTCATCCATTAGTAAAAGTTTATACTTACCGGTTGGGCGTCTGAAACTTTTTTTATGGAAATAGTTGGTTTGGCCTATAAATTCGTCATTCAGATACCAGAATACTATGGCATCGGGTCGTGAATGTGCCACTTCGAATACCACCTCCCCCACTGTGCTATCAATCTCGCGTGGGATGAAAATACGGGTTGGCTTGTCGGGCCAAACGATTTGCATAGTCTCTTCGTCGGTATAATAACAACCGGGCAGCCATGGCGGAGGCTGGCGATAAAACGGGTTTCGGGCTTTATAGTAAAACGCCATTGCCGGCGGCAGTTCAAACCATGATTTAGTTACAATCTTTTCGAACGGATAACACTCGGCATTTACCTTATATTGCTCTGATTGGTCTAAATGGATCTGTTTATGATAGGGGCATGGCGCTGAGTTGAGCGCTGCGCTGTTAACCCAAATGCTATCAATATCGGTGCAGTATTGCGAAACCCTCATTCCGCTCTGCCTGCATACCGCTATACTCTCCATCTTATCCCACGGCTTTGCGAACCATGCCGTTTTGGCCGGCAATATGTTAAATATCTCAAACATTAGCGGCGCTGCCGTGTTGATACCTGTAAGCCCGGGTCTTCCTTCGCCGTCGGCGTTTCCAACCCATACTCCAACCACATGATCGGGGGTGATACCAACCGACCACGCATCTCTGAAACCAAAACTTGTCCCTGTTTTCCATGCTATCGCTCCCGAATTGCTAAACCACTCCCAACCGATCTCCGCCTCAGGACGATGTACCTCCCTCATAGCATCAAGGGTAAGATAAATAGCAGCTTCATCAAGCGCATGCAGGTCAATGATCTCGCAGCTATCATCACCGTCGGGCAACAGCATCGGTTTTAATAATGTTATCTTCTGTTTTGAAAGCTGATTATCATATTCAAGCAGTTTGAAAGCCATAGCGCGATAAATACCGCAAACATCCCACAGCGTAATTTCGGCTCCGCCAAGGATCAACGACAAACCGTAATTTTCTGATCCGCGATTGATAGAAGAAAAGCCTGCGTTTTTCAAAACTTGGTAAAAACGCTCTACTCCAAAGTCTTTAAGCATCCTTACTGCCGGTATGTTTAGCGAACGGATAAGCGCTTCCCTTGCCGTCACAGCGCCATCGTATGTGTTATTAAAATTTTTAGGCGAGAAGTTGCTGATGGTAGTGGGGATATCGGGCACGAGCATTTCAGGCATGATCTCACCTTCGCTGAGCATAACAGCATAGAGTATCGGCTTTAGCAAACTGCCGCTACTCCGCGGCCGTTGGATGATGTCAACATGGTTACCATGATCCCCGGGGAAGCTTTTTTTTGTGTTTCCGATATAAGACAATACCTCACCCGAACGGGTATCAAGAACTAATGCCGCGATATTATGAATCTTGTTGCTTTCTAAAATCTTATGATGGCGTTCGACAATTTCGAAGATCTGATTTTGCAAAGATGAATGAATGGTGGTAAAAAATTGATTTTCGGGCAAGGTAAACGCCAAATGACCGACAAGATGTGTAGCGGTTTCCGGTAACGGAAATGGCTTTTCGGGCAAGTTTTCAAGTAAAGAGAGTTCGAAGGTCTCTTTGTCAATTTTTCCTTTTTTATAAAGTCTATCTAACAGGTAATCCCTTTTTGCCTTCAACGCTGCACGGTTGCGTCCCGGATGTATCAAAGAGGGGGCATTTGGCAAAACTGCCAGACAGGCTGATTCGGCCCATGACAGATTGTTGGCGCTTCGTCCAAAATAACGCCATGCTGCCGCCTCAAGGCCAACCACATTGCCTCCAAATGGCGCCGCTGACACGTATTGACGCAGGTTTTCATCTTTACTAAAATGAATTTCGGAATAAACTGCCAGAACAGCTTCAATCATTTTTTGAAAGATATCTCTTTTACGGGCTTCACGCGAAAGCCTTATGAGTTGCATAGTAATGGTAGAACCACCACTCACAACTTTTCCTGCCCGCAAATTTTGATAAGTAGCCCGCACAATGGAGAGTGGATTGATCCCCGGATGTCGGTAATAGTATTGATCCTCGAATTCTATCAAGCAGATTTTAAATTTCTCCGGAACAGCTATGGATACAGGAAAACGCCATTGGCCGTCAGTTGCTATTCTTGCTCCCAAGAGCTCCCCGTTACGATCAAAAACAACCGTGCTTACCGGTTTAGTAAAACGATAAGGGGGCAGAAAATGATAGATACCCCAAAACAGCAAAAAGAGCAAAACAATTATGATAACAGAACTCAACGGCTTCCAACTCATTTTAGTAATCAGAAAACTATCTAAGGTCTTCCATACAGAGCAACACATTCCCTTTATCCTTGATCGGAAAACATATAATGGCCTGTTATTCATAAAAATAAGTAGAAATGTTTATTTTGAATTTACTCAATGCTCTATCAAAGTCAACTTCACTACCGCCTTCTGATGTTTCATTTACAAAGATAGCCTTATGAAAATTGCTGTTATACTTTAGTTAGTCCTGCGCCGAATTATAAATATAAAATACTGATCCCATTATTGTTACGATACTATCTCCATATAAAAAATTCGAATAAAGAACTTTCAGTCATCATTTGCTTAATAAACAAATGCTACCTTTACACCACAATTTTTTTCTTATGAATCGCAGAGCTGATATTTCCATTTTTACCTCTCTTTTATTTTTAATTCTCTTTCAAGGTTGTGTTGCAAAACGCTTGGGAAAGCAGGCGGCGAGGTTTGAATCTGCAGGTATGTTTGCTAAGGCTGCTGATCTTTATTACAAAGCATCGCTAAAAAAGCCAAATGTCGTGGAATTCAAAACTGGATTAAGACGTTCAGGGCAAATCCATTTAGAAGAGCTTTCGCAACTTGTTAATCAGGCTTACATAAACCGTGATTATCATAAGGCTGTTTACGACTTCCTTGCGCTGAAAGGATTTCTTAATAAAGTAAAATATGCCGGCGTTGAACTGAATATTGATTATTCTACGCAACGGATCTTTGAGAATGCAAGGGAGCTTTACCTTAGCGACCGATATGAGTATGGGCAGAAACTGATTGGAGAGAGCGATTTTGATGGAGCCAAAAAGGTTTTCAATGAAATTCATCAAATACTACCCGACTTTAGAGATACACGTAGCTATTTAAACATGGCTACGATTGAGCCAATCTATTTAAGGGGAGTTAACCTTTTTAGCCAACGCAAGTATATGGATGCTTATCAGGAATGGGAAAAGGTAACAATATACAACGGCGGCTATAAAGATGTGAACTCCCTAATGCATCAGGCTTTAAATGAGAGATATAAGGAGGGAGTGTTGTTTTTAATAAATGAAAACTTTAGCGCAGCTGCTTTAGCCTTAGGTGAGGTTTATAAGAAAAATCCGAAGTTCGAAGATGTAAAAAATCTTTATGTAGAGGCTCGTAATGAGCCGATATACCGAAGCGCCATGGTTGACCTTAATGCTGGCAAATGCCGCGCAGCCTATTATGGTTTCGAGAAGGTGATCGCCGATGCGGGAGCATATAAAAATGCTGACGCAAAACGAAAAAGGGCACTTGACTGTGCTCAATACCCAATAGCGCTTGCCACAGGAAAAATATCGGATAATCAGAAGGATGCAATAGAGTTTGAAAATACCCTTATTAACACTCTCCTAAAAAAGAGGGATCCTTTTTTGAAAATCCATAAACTTGAAACTGTCAATAGTTCTTTAATGAAGGCTCTTAAAAAGGAGACCTTGATACCTGACAGAAATCAGTTAAAAGAGCTACACGATAAAAATGGAATTAAAGCAGTATTAACGCTTCTTTTTTCAAATTACAGAAAGGCTGATGGCGCATTGGAAGACAGACAAAAAACCGGCTTTGAACGGAAGAAGATAACTATAACCACCGGAGAGACAATCTTTGATGATAAAAAGGTTACTTATTATGAATATCAGAAAGAAAACCAATTTTCGATAGAGATCTCTTATCAGCTAATCTCTACGATTACCGGGGAAATTTTATTGTCAGATAAGTTGAATGGGGCTGAAACCGACAAAATACATTATGCAATTTATGATGGTGATACGAAAATCCTCTATCCTGCTGTTAAAATTGACAACAACTATTTTGTTGATGATAAAAACTATTCCTCGCTGCAAGCGCTTCTAAAATCAAGTCAACAAATAACCACACCTGATAAGCAGCGGGATAAGGTGTACGGTGTTCTTGCCGAAAAAATATCTGCTTCATTAAGTAATTTTAATCCTGAGAGATGAGAGTAATTATCCTTTATGTTTCACTGTTAGTAATAGCTTCCGGTTGTTCTTCAAGCAAAAGAGCCGGTAAGACTGATATGCTAAAGGATGCTCCCGAGTGGGTTCAACAAACCCCAAATACCCCATCATACTACCATGGTATTGGAATGATTTACAAATCGGGTGTGCAAAATTATCGTGAGCGGGCGCGTCAGGTTGCCCTTTCCGAGCTGGCCGGCAATATTTCGGTAAATATCTCTTCGTCATCGGTATTAAACCAATTTGAATACGACCATACTTACAGCGAGTTTTTTAAAGATGAAATTCGTATGAACACGCAAGAGCAGCTTGAGGGATTTGAATTTGTCGAACAGTGGGAAAATGATCAGCAATATTGGGTTTATTACCGGTTATCGAAATCAACATGGGAAGAGATAAAAAAGGAACGAAGGGATAAGGCTCTTAGGTTGTCGAAAGCCCAGTTAGAACAGGCTAATAGCTATACTGCCAAAGGAAATTATGTTGATGCTCTAAATTTTTACATCTGTGCTATTGAAGAAATCAGGGATTTCTTAGGTGAAGATCTTAGAATATCCTTTGATAACGAAGAGCGATCCTATGCAACATCCTTGAAAACTGCAATAATCAATGATTTGCAAAGATTAAAAATCGTTTTTCCATCATCTGCAATGGAAATTGGCCCCGATTCAAAAAACAAAAACCTATCTTTCGAAGCAGCCATAATTGACAACTGTGAGCGTCCTGTGAGCGGAATACCGATTATAACACGATTTACCTGGCTGCCGGGTTATAAAATTGAAACTACATCAGATATAAACGGAAAGTTTAAAATCGCTATTGGAACAATTGATTTTCGAAAACAATCCGAAAAAATTATTTCAGAGATCAACCTTGACAAAATAGTTAGCGATAATACTAACGATATATTAGTAAAAAGGCTTTTTGAGACTATGAAACCCCATAGTTATATATTGCCGATAAAATTGACAGCTCCGGCCTTTGATATTGTGTTAAACGAAAAAAACATCGGGCAAACAATTATCAATTCCGGGTTGAGAGAGGAGATAGTTCGTTTGCTAAAGCAGAATGGCTTTGAGTTAGTATCTGCAAATAACAAAGGTGATTACTCGATAATTGTTGAAGCAAATACTCAAAAAGGCAGCGAGCGCAATGGTCTCTTTTCTGCAAAGCTAAGCGCCGCTGTATTAGTAAAAGACAGATCCAATAAAACGGTTTACAACAGGAAGGTGGAGGACATCTCCGGATTAGGTTCAGGATTTGTTGAAGCCGGAAGGGATGCCTTTCGCTCATTTATAAGTAAGTATCGAATCTCTATTTATCCCGAAATAGTTCAAAATCTGTTTTAACTCATATTCCAACTATGGATTTATCAATGCCAACAAAAAGGAGCTAACTTAAAAGCAGCGCTTCAGTTCAAGAAAAAGGTTTTCTATTGATAAAATTAAAGACCTTTACAGGATAAATAGTGAGAATTTGATAATCAATTGGAAATCAGTAGAAACAGTTATTAATCGTTACTACGCTAAGGCTTATAATCTTTGTGGCGAAAAAAAACCTATAGCGGGTTAGCCCTATTCAAAATGCTACTTCTTTCGGTTGAAAACTCCGTGAAACTATGTGTAAGAAAAAAGTAACACAGAGGAACACAGAGGAAATAAAAACTCTGTGAAACACCGTGAAAAACTCTGAATCCGTTTAAACTAACAGAAACCTAATGCTTATCTCACAAGCAGTTTAACCGGTTTTACCATATGGCCGGAAGAGAGTTGCAACACATATAACCCTGGCGCAAAACGGAATGGCAAAGCAACAAAACTCTCTCCCATAATAGCTTTAGTTAATAATGATCTTCCTTGAATATCAAAAACGTTCACAAGATGCCATGTTCCATCCGTAATTAAAAAAAGCTGATCATCGGAATACCAAGCCCAAACACTTTCGTTATCATATTGATTTTCGATTCCTAACGAACCGAAATAAAGGATAAACCTCTCCGGATCATCATATGGAGATGCAGAAAATGAATAAACAGGGTTTACTGAAAATTTGTGTTCTAAGTTTAGCTTCAGGTCAATTAGAATAGCCTCTTTCTCATAAAACGTTTCAACTAATTCTATCTCGTAAGTTGCATCTTTATTAGCTATAAATTGCAATGGGATAGCTGTTTGATGATTGAGCTTGGGTAAGGTATTAGTAGATAATTTTTCGTCATCAGCCATTGAATAAAACATTGGTGCATACCCAGCCATAAAACGACTATCAAATTTAAGATCAAATCCATCAGTGGCATTTGGATTCTCTTTAATCACTGTTCGTTGAACCATATCGCTACTTTCATGTCGTGCAGTAAGCAAAACCCTATTTCCAGCCAATTTATACCAGTTTTGGTTGGAATGGATTCTTGCTCCAGCAGGAATTGTCAATTCAGTATCATCAGCATTAGTAAAGACAAAAAATCCATTTGCGGAGGGTATAACCGGCTCCGATTCGTCAATATCAATATAAGCGCCGTTTGACCATATCTTAGCAATACCACCGATTTCCACATTCCGTTCCCAGCTACTGTGAGACCAATCAAGCGCTGTTGTAAATGGGTTTCCAAGGAGGTTCCAACCATAATAGCCACCAGCGCCTGTTTTTGTGAGATTCACAGTTACAGCGGTTACCTGTAAAGGTCCGGCAAAGGCCTTAGTACTTAACTGCTGATAGGCAGTAAAGTATCCTCTGCCTGTTTCAAACTCAACGATCTGGTTTGCATTCTCTTTCTGATTAAGCCATGTTACATTAGTCTCGTTCCATTGGTAAAAATCATAATCATTACCCTGCCCTGTGGGCGTCCATACTCCGTCAATAGGTTGGCCTATGACGGGTGAGGCTACAAGGTGCCAGCCATCGCCAGGCTCATCCCAGTCGGCAGCGGGAATATAGCGCTGAACAGTTGCATTCAAACCCGATGTGTTATGAAGAAGTGAAGCCGTCCCAAACTCATTGGATTGAAGCAATAGAGCCGCTTCATCCAAAGCGCTTGAAGATGTGCCGAAAACTGTCAGGCTCTTAGCCGGAGCTACTGTGAGACTACCGCCAAAAAGCAGAAGATCATTTACAGATATGTCTTCTGTAAGATTGATATTATGGTTTATTTCAGCGCTTACAACAGAGCTGTCGGGTATAATCTGATCGAGCCAGATAGCAGATGAACTCCAGTTGCCATCAGCAAAAGAACGAACATAATTATACCTGAAATAAGCTTTATAGTTTAAACCGTTGTTACTGTCGTATTCTGATTTGTTTGGGTTGGTACCATCCATTTGAGCATAAAACTCAATAGTATATTCACCCGATGTTAGTCCATTCAAAAGATTTATTGACTGGCCAGAGAAGCCCCATTTCTGATCGCCTGTAGCCTGACCGCCAATATCTTCCATCCAATTTAACGTCTTACTAATGAAAACCGGTGATTGCGGCCTCTGACCTTTCGGATAAATAGTATAAAAGAGGTTCCCTCCGGTAACATCGGCGCCGCTCTTTTTCCATGTCTTTATATCATAACTTGTCAACTGAAAAATATCTGATCCAATGAAAGTACCGAAATCATATTCCTGAATGTTCCCTGTGCCTTCATCCCAAAAAGTACGCGACACGGAATTTCCCTTCACATTAAACCCTGCATAGGAGCGCTGGGCGTTCCACAGACCCCAGGAGCCAACACGATAAACAGCATAGCTTCGAGCCGGAAGACTTATCCAAATCGAATTATTTATACCATTAGCATTTTCCACTTCGGGGGTTTTATAAATTGCGTTACCTGTTAAATCTTCAAACTGAGTGCCCATTGCCACGCCATCAATTTCCTGACTAAAGCCAATCTGCGAATCACTGAAATTTATTGCTACTACAATATCTCTATTTCCAGTCGTTCCTTTAATTTGATATACAAGCGCTGAATTATTATTTTCTCCAAGACTGTTAGGCCTTCCGCCTGTAAAATTATTTAGATATATCCGGCTGTTAGCTCCATATATGTATTGATTATGAATACTCATCAGCTTGTTAATCTGATTTTTTAACGACCCCTTATTTGTGGGGTGGTATGACTGATATCCAGTCTCTGCATCGGATGGATAACCAAAATAATCGGGGTAAAATACCGTAGGCAAACCTATCTGATTATTTGTCAAAATATATGCATAAGCAAGAATAGCATCATTTTGGATAAGAGAAGCAAATCCTGATTGATCGCGGAAGTCATGGTTATTTACAAAAGTTACTACATTTGAGCCGTACAATTTATTCTGATCTACAATTCCGGCGTTAAAAACATTTCGAACATCATAATTATTATCATCACAAGCCCGTCTTAACGCTTCTCTTAATGAAAAATCAAAGATTCTTGGCTTTATAGCCTCTTTTGTTGCCTCATTCATGTGATAATAGACACTATTGACCCATCCGGCCAATTCATCAACATTTGTACTGTACCACTCGCCAACGACCATCGTAGGACTCATACCGTTTTCATACAGGTTATCAAGCAAATCGCCAACAAATTCAGGTGAAAAATGCTTAACGGCATCTAGCCTGAATCCACGAATACCAATATTTGACCAGTTCCAGCGAGTCCATGCAAAAAGAGTGTCTCGCGTTTTATTTTGAAACTGATCATAATCATAATAAAAATACATATTATCCCAATCGCCGGCAAGATAGGTTTCACGATCGGTATTAGGCTTGAAATAGCTCCAGTCCATTTTACCCCTTTTACTTGACGCCCAACTAAAATCGGTATATGTTTGATAATACAAGTCGTTGACTATATTGGCGTTCCTTGGCACCGACCAAATTCCATGTATGTAAAGATCGGAATAGCCGCTATTTCTGCCATCGAAATAAATATATATGGCATCGCCACCTGCATTGAAATCATCTACAGTTAAAGTAAGTTTAAATTCATCAATTCCACACGCATCACTGTCAATATTACCCAAGATATTTCTTCCTAAGTACACTTCGTTACACCCCTGGTTGCAATCACCACCACCGTTTGGCTCTGCTTCATAAATATCAGGTAATCCCTGCCAGCCAACCTTATCGGTGCTCATATAAATTTTATATTCCCAATTGTAAAACTTACTATGTTGCGATCTCGACCGGAATTTAAAATAATAATCGCCGGCGCCGTTCCCCGAGCCGCCACCAAGAGGCAACACCACCCTCATCCTATCGTAAGGAAAGGGATTAGCGCCTTCATCGGCTTTTAGGTTTGTGTAGAAGTTTACTATGTAATTTTTCAATCCTGGGTTATCCTGAACACTTCCTCCATTCCTATGATTATAAACCATATCGGCTACCGCTTTGATACTGTTAGTATTCAAAGCGCTAATCAAGTTCCCTACATCATTTTCGGTTCCAAATCCGGTAGCGCCTTGTTCAGAAATTCCATAGTCAAAAAGGTCTTTCGGATCATAGCCATTGCTCAAGCCTCCTGAAGCAGTACGGCTCAAAGGAGGGAGCCAAAGAAAAGTGAAGCCTGCATCGCCTATCTCGGCAGCTTTTAGCCTTAAAGTATCAGCCCAGTTAGCGCCCTGAACGGTTTTTGGATAATCCCAATACCAGCCTTGCATCATAAATTCAGCCGATTGCGATTTTAAACCGGAGACTAAAAACAGAAAAACGGATGTAATAATTATCCCGTAAAAATTCTTCTTCATAATCGTAATATTAATGTAAAGTGATATTCTTCAAAATACTAACAACAATATAAGCTAAAAATTTTTGCTGACCAAACTTTTTGCCCAAAAAAGCTCAATGGAAAACCTGGAGACATCTTAATTCCCTAATTCGCCAGACAAACTTAACATATTAACTTTAAACGATTGCCATATTTGCTAAGGTACAGCATTTGAAAACCGTCAGCCGTGCTTTTGCAATTATGTTTATAGGGCTTTGCGGGTTATGAGCTTTAAATTTTACGCTTATGCAGCCATTTATTACAGCAATATTAACGGTAGTGCATTTATTTGTATCTCAGCCGTATCCAATCATTTTAATTCTAATCTCTCAATTTTATTGCCGACTGTAAATTCTCTCATTTCAAGTTCTAACGCTTCAAAATCTTCTCTGAACACTTTTTGAATTATCTCTCCCTCTTTCAGCAAATAGATTTCATCGCAGGTGTCGCTCAAGGTTGAAAATATGTGTGAAGAAATGATTATCGTTTTTCCTAAATCTTTCAATTTATGAATAAGGTCAATAATGATTATGTTGCTATGAATGTCAACGCCATTAAAAGGCTCGTCAAGAACAAAGCACTGATTGTTTTGCAATAAAATTGCTAACAATGCCAATTTCTTTTTCATTCCTGTTGAGTATGTCGAAGCATACTGATTCAAGGGTAAATCAAATATATTCTTATCGTCAATGTTCGACACTCTCTCTTTTCGAGCATTGCATAGTAAGCGGATATATTCCCTCCCTGTGATTTTGGTAAAGAAAAATGGTTCGGTAAACAGCAATCCCAAATGGTTTTTCAATGGGCTGAGTTCCGAAATTATTTGCCCCTCATAATTCTCCAAACCCGCAATACATCTAAACAATGTTGTTTTTCCCGCTCCATTTTCGCCCACAATTCCGTAAACCTGCCCTTTGTTAAATTGTATAGTAATATTTTTTAAAACTTGTTTTGCTCCAAAACTTTTAGACAGATTTTGTATGCTTATCATTTCAAAATTTCTTTAAGTTTATTTATTGATTGATTAGCAAATATTGGAATAATCACAATAAGCATTGGAGGAAACAAACCGAATGCAAAGATTATTCCCTGCATTATACCTATTTCTTCGGGATATGCAGAATACTTAGCCAAAATCCAAGTCGCGAGATATAGGAATCCTAAGAAAGTAAAAATGAGCATAACGCCAATATGTTCAAAATAGAGAATGCTCAATAAAAGAAGTACTGGAAGGCTCAAACAAAAGGAAAACAATAGTGCGGTTTTTATTTTTTCAATCAAAAATTTTGTAGGCGTACAATTATAGACCCAGATAAAATACTCATTTTCAGGTTTTAGATAATACCCAAAAATCGTGAGAAAAATAAGTACTAATGCAAAAATGCCAAGATTGAAATTATCCACTTTTACAGCAATAATTGCGAGTACGTATGCAATGAAAAACATAAAAAAACTGTTTCTAAAACCTACCGTAAACTCAAATGGTTTTTTGTAGAATGGTGTCGGAATTATGATATTGTAGGTTGCTTTAAAATTCAACAATGCCATTAAAACAGTGATTGCAACGAGTATGAATGTCAAATAGAAATGCTGTTTATACACGAGAAAGAGTACAAAAGGTAATGTGATAAGAAGATTTTCCAACATTCGCACTTTTCTGTATTGTCTGTTTGCAAAGCAAATTTTCAGAAAGTCATTTCGCCTTATTTCGCTTAACTTTGAAATAAAAAACAACGAGGCAAAAACATAAATATATGGCGCATTATCATATTTGTCTGAAAGCAACCAAAAAGAGACGCCTACAAACACTAATGAAATAAGCAATGCAAGCAAATATCCAACTATCGGGCGCGAGCCGTCCGATAATTTCCGTATTGTCATTAAAAACTGTAACTTGAAATACTCTTTCATCAGTACCTTTTTTTTAACCGCAGGCATCACAAAGAATGCACAAAGGTAGCAGAGTTTTTTCTTTGCGCTCTTTGCGGTTTTATTATTCGTTTTTTTAACCGCAGAGGTCGCAAAGGATACGCAGAGGACGCAGAGGTTTTTTTTAAGTTCTATTGTGAAGCAGCCTCTTCACAAAAAGCAGATATAGAGTTGTTGCAAAACAATTACACTACTCTTGAACCAAATCAATGCTGATTTTTTCATCAGCCGGAACTTCTATCTCTATTTCTATGGGTTGGTAAGAGATAAGTTCAACTTTAACAGTGTGTTTTCCGGGTTTAATGTTATTAATAGTAAAATTCCCATCTAAATCGGAATAATATTTTGTTCCGTCAATAAAAATTCTCGCTCCCGCTAATAACTCATGACTTTTTTTATCAGTAATTATGCCTGATAAATCAACCGAATTAGCATTATCAAAAACTTCGGTTTTGGTAGTTTTTACATTTTTACTTGTTTTACTACTATCTGCATATGCAGAGATTGATAATAAAGCGATTGTAATAACAAGGAGAGTAGTTTTCATAGATGTCTTTTTAATTATTTAACGCCACAAAAGTGAAGTACTATTATTGCATAAAGATTACATAAAAATTAAGATTTTGTTACGTTTTTGTTTTTCATAACATATCAATATTCTTTTTCATCCACTATTGTTCCATTTTCATCCCACATGCGCCAAATTCCGCTTTTTTCACCTTCGTAATAATTCATTTCATAACGCTGCATTCCCAATTCATCCCAAATACGCCAAGTCCCGTGTTTTAGTCCGTTTTTGTATTCGGCTTCCGAAATTAATTGTCCTGAAATATCATAATTTCTCCATAGTCCATGAAGTTTCCCTTCTCTGTACGAACGTATTTCTTTTGGTTTACGATTTTCGAAATAGATGATATAAGTTCCTTCCGGCAAACCGTTTTTAATTTGCATTTCGAGTTTAAGTGTGTTATTATCGTAATATTCACGATATTCGCCTGTGTAGAGTTCGTTTTGTCCTCTATCGCGATAATAAACACCTTCGTTTTGATATAATTTAGGACTTTTTTGAGCTTGCACGCTCCATGTCATCAAAAATAGCGTTGCAATAAGAGTTAATTCACGTTTCATTTGTTTTTAAATGATTTTAAAGCAAACAAAGGCGGTGTCTCATAAGTGTCCAAGTGCTGTGCTTCGACTTCGCCCGGCAACCATGTTGCTTTTGATGGTTGCTGAACTTGCCGAAGTACTGGCTCTGTAGCCCACTTCCAGTAAGTTCCTTCATCCTCAATCTCGGTCGCCTTGCATTTGAACACTTCTAAACACCTTGATTATTTTGTCTTAATCTTTGTTTTGAGACAGCCCCTTTTTGCTTTTATGTTACCTATTAAATTAAAATTTATATCCTGTCCAATCGAAAATATTTGAAGGACATCCTGTATTGCCATTTTCGATAGTTACATTATCATATGTGGTTCCTTCTCTTTTGTTTACTTCTTTACCGTTGAATTGAGTTGTTAAAGAATTGGTTAAAGAGATTGTAGTTGATTCTTGTGCATAACCTTTACTATCGTCCAAGTCAATCAAATCTTTAACTTGTCCTTGACCTTTTACTAATGCATTTTCTATTGTAGCTTTAGCTCCTCGGCGAATTTTAATAACATCGTGCATGTAATAGCCTTCTGTTGTGTTAGGCTCTAAGCGAAGATCAATAGTCATGTTTTTAATTGTAAAATTAGCTTGATTCGGGTGATCAGGATTTAATCCGTCTAAATTGCCGTCAGCTTCAACACCGCGTGGGTCTGATTCGCTACTTACAAATCCGGTGTCCCAAATACCGTAAGCATTTTCCAATGTACCGCAATAGCCTTGTGTAAAGTCAAACATATCGTCATCAGAATTTACAACCAACAAGTTTTTTACATTCACACAACCTCCGAAGAATTCGATTCCGTCGTCAGATCCATTGGGAATGTAAATGTTTTCAATTTTTGTACCGTTTCCTACACCGTTTAATGTAAGTCCGTTATGCTCTACGTCTGCGCTTGAGCGTGCTCCCGTATATTCTAGTTTTAAATAAGTAATAGTACCCGAATTGTCGTTAGGATTATTACCTCCATATAGATATGCGGAGTTAATTTCTGTCGAGCCTTTTTCATTTGGATCGGCTAACGGAGCTTTACCGTTGATAATTAATCCGCCCCAGTGACCTTGCTCTGCGTTAGCAATGTCGGCAGTCATTGTAACTGGTTTTTCAGCTGTACCGTTTACATTAATTTTACCTCCTTGTAAAACTAATATATAACTACCAAATCCTTTTTTCGCTTTGATAATAGTTCCGGCAGGAATATTCAACACTCCACCATCTTCAACAATAAGCGGTCCTACTAACATGTACTCAACAGAGGCATCAAGCGTTTTGGTGCCAGTTATTGATCCGGATAAGTCTTTATCCTCTACGGGAACTGGATCATCCTTTTTTTCTTTGCCGCAAGAAGCAAAAGTAATTGCAGCAATCATCATTAAATAAAACAAACCTTTTTTCATTGTCATTAAAATTTAAGTGGTTAATAATTCATATTAAAATTTATAGCTTATTCCTAAGCTGATGTTTTGTCCTTTTTTGAAATCATTTAATACTATCTTTTCACCTAAAACACTCTTTTCTCGCGATAAACGATAAGCCGCATTAAGCATATTTGTGGCTTTAAAATTTACCGAAAACCCCTTGCTGAATCCATATGATAAAACAAAATCAAGTGTTGGAACTCCCTCTTCAATAATATCTCTAAACCCCTTTGTTCCAACAGTATGAACTCTGTCGCTGAAGTAGTTAAAAACTAACGATGCGATAAAATCTTTTTCATTTTTTTTGAAACTATATGATAAATCTGCATTCAACAAAAAAGGTGATGCTCCTTCTAACCTTGTTTTACGTGGCGTTGTATTTAGTACATCAAGCATTAAATCTGTATAGATATAGGAAGCATTCAATCCGCATGATAACCGACTTGATTGCTCCATCGTACTATTGAACTGATTGAAAATGTTTTTACGAAGTTCTATTTCAATTCCTGCAACTGTGGCATTTTTGCCTATATTATCGTAAGTAAGAAGTCCAGCAGAGTTTCCTTGATCTACGCGTCCAATTGGATTTTGTATATACTTGTAGAAGGTATTAATTGAAAACAACTCATTATTAGTTATGTAGTAATCCCATTTTAAATCTAAGTTATAATTGTCTGATGGTTTAATGTCGGGGTTACCTTGGCTTGCGAAAGAAATATTTACGTATTGATAGGGCGAAATTTCTTTCGATTGAGGCAAAGTATATGTTTTACTAATTCCTAATCTCAAACTGTTTTTATCGTTCATGTCGTATTTCAGGTTTAAGCTTGGCAATAAATAGTTTTTGTTTATTGTTTCGCTTCCTGGAGCTACATGAGTTACATTATGGTTAACTGTTAAGTCAACTGCGTCCATTCGCAATCCAACGTTTCCGGCTAAATTTCTAGCCAATTGATACGATATTTCAGCAAAAACCGAATGTATATTTTTAAATACTTTGTAAGAGTTTGTTTCGCCCGTCTCCATTTTCAGCAAACCATTATTCAGGTTTTCTTCAAACAACTGATCCAAAACCAAGTTTTCCATTGTGAAATTAGGCATACCTAACGGACTAAAGTTGTATTCTATAGCTTTAAAATTATCGTTTACAAATCGTCCTGCATATCCTACTTGTAATAAAGAGTTTTCTGTATTAAATCTGTCGTTTAATTTTAGCGATACCGCTGTTTTAACATTAAAATCGTTGTTTTTTAAATCGGAGAAAAATCGTTTGTTTCGGTTGCTTCGGGTTAAACCGTATAGATTTTCATTAAGTTGTGTAAAATAGTTCTCTCGGCGGTCGGGCTCTAATCCATTTACGGTATTGTAGGCTGCACCCAAATTTAATTTCATTATGGGCGACAACTTCCAATCAGAAACGATTTGATTTACAAGCAGAAGATTATCATTTGTTTGCTGCCTTCTGATTATACCTGACAAACTTGGGCTATTTTGAAAAGGTTCGGAATACAAACCGCTATATTCTCCCACATATTGGTCGTTAACATGGATAAGCATAAAGTTGTAGTTAACGTTATGTCGGCGATCTATTTCGTAATGAGCGCTGGCTAAAGCAAGCTGGTTAATGGCTTGCGAATATTTATCTCCCTGCTGATCTTGATAAACAGTTCCGTCTGATATTGAGTTACGCACAATCTCTTCAGTACACGAATAGCTCATTCCGTGAGAGGCTACCGCAAAAAATGAGAATGTGTTGCCGTTTTCTCCCTTGCCTGACAGTTTTCCTCCAGATATTCCATAGCTATGATTGAGCGGAAACGACACCTTTTTAGGGTCTAAACTGTTGGAAAAACTGTATTGCTTTTTACTTGGTTGGTCTGTGTTGGCGATTCCGAAATAGTTTGATCCGTCTTGGCGAATAAAATCGGCATTTATTGCCATAACGTTAACACCTGCTGACAAATCAACGGCTAACGCGCTCTCCTCTGTCAACTCTTTGGAAGAGATATCAATAACTGCACCGCCTACGTCGCCTGCGTTAGAGGCGCTAAAAACCTTGTTTACTCCGATGTTTTGAATGATATCGGTTCCGAAAAACTCTAATGCAATGTTTTTATATTCAGGATCTTCCGAAGGAATGGGGAAACCGTTAAGCAGAGTGGCATTATATCTGTCGCCCAATCCGCGTACAAAAACATTCTTAACGCCCTCTTGTTTCGATATTCCCGAAACTTGAGCAACAGCATCACGCGCATCAGATATTCCCTTTCTCGAAAGTTCTCTTGCTCCGACAGTTTGAGTAACTATTAACGCCTTTTTTTGTTCAAGTAACAAAATATTTTCGCTCTCCCGATTTGCTTTAGCTACAACCTGTACCTCTTTAAGACTAATATCCTTCGAGTTCAAAAGAAAATCTACAACAGTTTCTTTGTTGTTTTCAACAACAATTTCCTTTTTAATTACCGAGTGGTATGATATGTAAGAAGCTTCTAGCGTGTATGTGCCTGGCGAAACATTTAAAATTGTATAGTTTCCGTTTAAATCGGTAGCAGCTCCGATAGTAGTACCTTGTATCAAAACAGATGCTCCAATAAGAGATTCCGTGGTTTTTGCATCTAAAACACTCCCTTTAATACTTCCGGTTTGGGCTAAAATTCCTGACGCAATGCTTAGAAAAAATAGAGTAGCAAAAAATAGCTTTTTATCTGTCACAAAAACAATTTTTACTTTTATTTAGCGCCGCAAAGGTGAGGTTTGATTATTACGAAATTGTTACATGTACATTAAGTTTTTGTTAGGCAGTGTCAAACCTCTTCAAAATACACAAGATAGTAAAAAATTTGATAGTTATAAGTTTATAAAGTTGAACCAAGCTTGCAAGCTTGACTAAGGCAAAAGTTCACTCTCGAAAACGTAATCTTAACACCTTATATATGACAAGCCGTTACGCTTATTTCAACTTCGCGCAAATGAGCATGTAAAGGACATTGCTAAAACAAATAGTGATTTTTAATAAAACAACAAGCCGTTTAAATTACTCGTAAGCTGCAAAAACAAGTTTCATTTTTCACCCACAAATTGGTACTTTTTTTTCTCAAAAGTTGGACTAATTTGCAAATACTACTATTGTTTTTTTAGAGTAAATAAAAATTCTAAGCCACCCTCTTTTCTGTTCTTCACCGTTATATTTCCTTTATGGAACAGCACTGCATTTTTCACTATAGATAAGCCTAATCCTGTGCCGCCGTTATCCCGTGTGCGTCCCTCGCTGATACAAAAAAAACGTTCGAAAATACGGTTTAAATGGCTTTCATCTTTTACCCCAATTCCTGTATCGTAAAATGAGAAGTAGTAAAAGTCCGCATCTTCGTTGTAAATACTGATATTAATAATCAAATTTTCCCCGCCATATCTGATTGCGTTGTCTGTAAGATTTCTGAATAATGAATAAAGTAAATTTTCATTTCCTGTAATTTCCAAATGCTCTGGTACTTGCCACCTCATCTCAATCTGTTTTGCACCCAACTGAACGCTAAGCTCTTCTTGGATTTTCTCAAGCAGTTGCCCAATATTAATTTTTTCTAAGGAAAACAAATTAGGAGCTTCTTCCATTTTTGTAATTAGGCTCATATCTTGGATGATTTCTGAAAGAGCAATGGTTTGTTGAAAAGCTCGTTCAATAAAATATTGCCTCTTTTCATCACTTAGGGGTTGATCCAATACCGTTTCTAAATATCCTCTAATACTTGTAATTGGTGTGCGAAGTTCGTGAGCAATATTACCGGTCATCTCTTGCTTCAACCGTTTAGTTTTTTCTTCTTTTGTAATATCACTCAAAATAATCTCAAAACTCCCATCTTCAAAGAGATTGGCTCTGACTGAAAATATTTTCCCTTGTTTGCTGATTACTTTTGCAAAATAGTGTTGTTTGTTTTGATTTAAGAAATCTTGCAGTTCTATAAAATTTTCGTCTTTTAAAATCCTGGAAGCATCGCTAGAAGCCTCGTCTGCTATCGTGTTAAGATATTGAATAAACAAACCATTATGATATTCTACTTTATGGTCAGGCGACAAAAAGCAGATTCCTTCTTCTAAGACTTGAATATGTTGCAAGAGCTTTTGTTTTTCCATTAAAACAGTTTTTTGGCTCTCTTTTAGCTTAAAATAGTTATCTGCTATCTTACTTCCAATTTCGCCAATTTCATTATTAGGGAAATTTAATTTAGTAAAATTCTGTTTGTCCGAATTTAAAACAAAATCACGCAATTGTTTGATGGTATTTCCAAGTCTTTTGGTAGTAACATGAACAAAGAAAATAAAAACTGTAAAGAACAAAAGAATAAAATAAAGAAACGCATTGTCGGGTTTTAAAAAATTTTGCAGTCGGATATTATAAAGTAAGGCTACGCGTATGAATTTATCGTCTGCTTTTTTCGCAAAATATAAATATTTATGTTTATTAGAATCCGATAAGCGTAAATATGAACCTTTGCCTGTTTGTTGTGCTTTTACAATTTCCGGTCTGTCTTTATGGTTATCGAGACGCACATAGTCATTGATGGAATTATCAAACAACACTTTTCCTTCTTTATTGATAATTGTTATTCTCAGGTCTTCTGGCAATAGATTATGCAACTGATTAATTGCCGGAGCCACACTATCTTGAGCATCTACAATAGCAGCTTGAATAATATCTGTATAAGTTTCTAATTTTTCTTGAAGTCCTTGAGTTTTGTATGTTTTTTCCCTAACTTGTTCATATACAATAATGCCAACCGTAAAGAGAGTAAACAACAAACCAAAATATAGAAATAGCCTTTGTCGGTAACTTAATTTCATAAATCATCAGTATTAAACCAGTATCCATATCCCGTTTTATTTGAAATTACTGAAGCGTAGTTCCCCATTTTTTTTCTAAGTCGTGTAATGTGAACATCAATAGTTCGCTCAGTAATGTATGGTGTTTCACTCCATAATTTATTTATTATGCTTTCTCTCGAAAACATTCTATCCGGATGTTTTGCAAGTAATGTCAATAATTCAAATTCTGTTTTTGTCAATTGAATTTTTTTGTTGTTAACACTAAGTTCTTTTAAATTAAAATCAAGAATGAGATTGCCATAACTCAGTTTATCCTCTTTTTCATCTGTTATGCTTTGTTTTTCTGATCGTTTTAAAACGGCTTTTACTCTTGCAATCAC
>JAAYWF010000055.1 GCA_012516825.1 Lentimicrobium sp.
CCGCTATTACTGATCCTCGAATCGGTAGAGAAACCCGGAAATCTTGGCGCAATTCTCCGAACTGCCGATGCTGCCGGCGTTGATGCCGTAATAGTATGCGACCAACAAACTGACTTATATAATTCAAATGTTATTCGTTCGTCATTAGGTTGTATTTTCACGATACCGGTTTTTGTCGGGTCGTCTGCCGAAGTAATTGATTTGCTTAAGGCTAATGAAATTAAAATTTATTGCACCTCTCTGCTTGCTTCTGTGCCTTATTACACCATTGATTTCACTATATCCGCTGCTATTATCATGGGAGCTGAAGCTACCGGCCTCACCCCTATCTGGCTTGATCATTCGGATCAAAACATTGTAATCCCGATGCGTGGTAATGTTGATTCACTTAATGTATCAACTTCGGCAGCAATTGTAATTTTTGAAGCAATGAAACAACGTAGGTTTGAAAAGTCTAAACGTACTAAAAGTAACCTATCCAAATGATTACAATGTATCCGCAATATTAATTGAATAAATCAATCAACTCTCCCAGGTTGTTTAAAACTTTTGTTCCAGTCGTTTCGAGCCTCTCTTTCGATTGATGTCCGTCAGCCACCAAGATACAATCAATCCCTGTTTCGTGAGCGACTTCATAATCATGAATGGTATCGCCAATCATCACTATCCGATCTTTGGAGAGACCTGTTTTATCAACCAAGATATGAGCATTCCCAGCTTTTGATTCAGCGTAATGATCCCCCAGTCCGGCTATTATTTCAAATTTTGAAGGATCAAGTCGAGCAGAGATTGTCTCAACAAGAAAATCCTGATGCATAGCCGACAATATAAATTGCCTTTTGCCTGCCGTTTGAAAATAGCTGACAACCTCATTTACTCTATCATGCAGCAACGACTTATGAATAAGATCCCGATAATCTCTTATAAATTCCAAAGCAATTGTTTCCCAATCGTGTTTTTCGAAATCGAAGCCAACTCTTTCGTAATAATCCCTTACAGGAAAGGTAAAAATCTCTTTATAATGTTGTTTCTCAAGCAATTTGTAACCTCTTTTGTGTAGCATCATATTCATTGCATCAATGCATATTTCAAGATCATCGAGTAAAGTTCCATTCCAATCCCAAATTATGGCTTTATAATGCTTTGTAAGAGTGTACTCCATAAGTGATCCGAAAATGTTAATTTCGCAAAAATAAACATCTCAGCCTAATGAAAATAAAAAGCATTAATCCTGACACAGGTGAAATAAATGAAACTTATCTTCTGCATACTCTTCCGATAGTTAATGATATTATTAACAGTGTTGATTTAGCTCAAAAAGAGTGGGTAGCAACGAGTTTTATTGAAAGGTCCATGCTTATGCGAAATGCCGCCAAATTACTTCGTAAGCAAAAGCCGACCCTAGCACAGTTGATTACCCATGAAATGGGAAAAGTCATTCGTGAGTCGGAAGCTGAAGTGGAAAAATCTGCATTGGTATGTGATTATTACGCTGACAATGCCAAAGCTTTTCTATCCGATGAGGTTATTAATAGCGACGCAAAATCAAGTTTCGTAGCCTTTGAACCGTTAGGAGTTATTCTTGCCGTGATGCCCTGGAATTTTCCATTCTGGCAGGTATTTCGCTTTGCCGCTCCCGCTCTCATGGCAGGTAATGCAGCAGTGTTGAAACATGCCTCCAACGTACCTGGA
>JAAYWF010000056.1 GCA_012516825.1 Lentimicrobium sp.
ACGAATATGAAACGTAAACTTTTACAATTGAGCTTTTTAGTGTTGATTTTTGCGATGGCTGGGCTCTTTGTTGCATTTGCTTACACCGGCAATCAGCAGCCAGGTTCTTCGAAAAATGCTAAAACTGATTTTGAACGAGCCACTGAATACCTGCAGCAAATGCGAAACAATCAGATTACCGGTGAAATAAATCCGTTTGATGTGCTCAATGCCAGGCAGCAAGCAGAAAAGATGTATTTTAAATCTGGAAAAGCATTTGATCTTGATTGGCTTGAACTTGGCCCTGACAACGCACCCGGTCGTGTCAGAGCTTTAATTTTTGACAATCGCGATGAAACTGCAAAGACCTTGATCGCTGCGGGAATAACCGGAGGACTCTGGAAAACTACAAACTTGGGAGCAACATGGAAAAAGATAAATGTTGCGAATCAAAATCTTTATGTATCATCATTGGCTCAAAGTGCCGACGGCACTATCTATGTCGGAACGGGCGAATATTTCTGCACAACAAACGAAACTTATTTTGGAGGACTTGTTGGCACTGGAATATACAAATCAACCAACTCTGATGAATTTACATTGATTGAAGAGACTAAACCTTCCATAACTGCTCTAACAGATACCGTTGATTGGGCTTATATCAATAAATTAGTTGTAAGCAAAAACTCAGGTAGAATATTTGCTGCAACCAATACCGGTTTGTGGTATTCTGATAATGGCGATTCATGGACAAAGGTTACTCAATATTACCATGACACACTAACTTATAATGTTACCATTTCAATTGATTCCACTGTAAAATGCGATAGTTTCATTGTTGAGGGTAACAATATTATCATGAATAATCCTCAGATGAACAAAGCTGTTGTGGATACGGTCAGTTATGAAAAGACAAAACAGACGCCGATACGTACTGTCATGAGTTTTGCAAAAATTAATTGCACGGATGTCGAGGTAGGAGGCGATGGTACGGTAGCAGCAACTTTTGGAGATATGGTGTTTACAGCCAATTCTAATGATTTGATTTTTACAAACAGATCGGGAACCCCTTCCAATCCAAACTTGATTACCAGAGAGGATAGAGATTATACAACACGGCTGATAGCTGTAGATACTCTTAATAATACTGCTGATCGCACTGTTACTTTTAATCAAATCACCAATTTCGTAGCAGATCCTGCTTTAGGCCGCCCCAGCCCGTTATCCAATAATCCAAGTCGCGCTAATGTAGCTTTTGCACCAAATGACCCTTCGGGTGATATCTTGTATGCCGTTAGCACTATGGCCGGATATTTATACAATGTTTATCTCTCAGAAGATAAAGGAGAGACGTGGAGAACAATTTTCCCAGGCGGCTCCAATACATTAAAGCCCTTCAATGGTACGGCTTGCTATAACAATACTTTCGAAGTCTTTCCTGATGATAATTATAAGGTGTTACTTGGAGGCCAAACTATGTGGATGGGCACACAGGTTGGTAACGGGGGCTTTTTCGATTGGGGATTAGGCCCTATTACAGCATCTTTGCCCTCAGGTCATCATGTTTATGCATTTCAGCCCGGTACTAATAACAAATTAGTAGTAGCAACTAATCTTGGGATTTATTATGGTACTTTAGGGGTAGCTTATAACCAATTTACTGAAATTAGTCGCAATTTAACGATAACACAATGTTATACAGTGGCAACCGGAGGATTGAAACGAAAGGTGCTCACAGGAACCCAGGGCGATGGAACTTGGTATATTAGCGGATTAGGTAATACACCGCAGTATGGCGAAAAGATTGACGGTGGACATGGAGGGTCATGCGTGATTTCTATTATCAATCCTAATGCATTTATTTTTAGTTCAAGTACCGGCACAATACAACGCTCTGACGATGAAGGTCAAAATGCTTCGATGAACTTCTCGGCGCCAAGTACAACATTGTTTATTACACCTATTGCTTTTTGGGAAGATTTTAAATCTGAAAACTCCAGGGATTCCATTACTTTCAAGGCAAGGCAAGATTATAAAGCCGGAGATGTAATCCTTTGTCGAAGCAAAAATCCAGGATTCGGACTTGATGCCGGCTATCCTTTTGATTATGTTTTAGAAACAGATTTGGCTGAAGGTGATTCGATTCGAATAAAAGATATTATTCAGTCAAAATTATTCGTTGCCAATCAAAACACTGTCTATTTAACAAAAGATGGAGTGAAGTTCGGCAAAGAGAGCGAGTGGTGGCAAATAGCTTCGCTTGTAACAGCTAATGGACAGCCTACAGCTATTGCTTATTCAAAAGATGCAAATTATCTTTTTATCGGAACAAAAGCTGGATTTATTTACAGAATATCTAATATAGCGCACGCTTATGATTATGAAAGAGCTGATATCAGAAGCCCTTATTGTATTATTTCAACAGATGTTATTCAGATCCCGGAGTTTGAAAATAGATTTATCACTTCTATTTCCGTTGATCCTAACAACAGCAATAATATTATCGTAACATTAGGAAATTATGGGAATGAAGGTTATGTTTATCGCTCTACCAATGCACTGGCATCACCATGGACAGGTATTACCTTTGTTGATATTACAGGTAATATGCCAAAAATGCCAGTTTACTCTTCGCTTATCGAGATGAAGGACTCCAATAAAGCTATAATCGGTACAGAATATGGCATTTATACTACCGATGAGATTGGTAAGGCAGATGTTACATGGACTGCGGAAAATCAAGGAATAGGGTTGATCCCCGTTTTCCAGATAAAGCAACAGAAGATTTATAAGGACGAGTATGTCGTGCCAAGCGAAGATCCGTCTCAGCCTCCTTTGGTTTATCCACGAGTGGATAATTATGGATCAATATACATAGCCACCTTTGGCCGGGGTACTTATAGAGCTGATAGGTTTATGGTTGGTATTGATGATATTATTCCAACGAGCAACAAGAATATTGAAACGCTAAATATTTATCCTAATCCTGTTGATCGTAACACCACGTTATCTTTCAACCTTAACAGGAATAGTAACATTCAGATTTCGATTTATAATTTAAGCGGTCTCCTTGTTAATACACTTAATGCAGGCACATATTATGCTGGTTTTAATTCTGTAACACTTGATTGCTCACGTCTGACAAGTGGTGCATATCTTATTAAAATTGATGCAGAGAATGAAATTATGACTGCAAAAATGATTGTACGTTAATTATTTAAGTAATTTAAAGCTAAATAAATAATACAATGAAAAAATATTTTTTATCCACAATATTGATAACTGCAGCTACCCTAATTATGGCTCAGGTGAAAGTTGAACCTCCTGTTTTAATTGCACCAGCAAATGCTGCAACTAAGCAAATGCCTGATTTAATACTTGATTGGAAGGCTGTAATTGGCGCATTAAACTACGAGCTTCAATTGAGTGAAGATGAGGCTTTTACAACTATCGTACTGGATTCTATTACTGATCTAACTGCCGTAAAATCAAGTATGTTAAAGTTTTGTCAGGAATATTATTGGAGAGTTCGGGCTCTTTACCCCGGTAATATCCACTCCGATTGGTCAACCGTATGGATGTTTACAATATTTTCCAATTTTGATTTAGTAAAACCAAATGATAATGCTGAAAATGTGCCCCCTGACACCGAGCTTAAGTGGAAAGATAAGGTAGGCCCTCTTTCGATAACCGGTGTTTCCTATTTCGAAGTCCAAATTGATAGTGTTGATACTTTTGATTCACCTGAGTTTCATGAGTTTTTCGTTGGTGGGAATGTTTTTAAAAAGGATATGTCCAATCTTTTGTTTGGTACAAAATATTACTGGCGAGCACGTGCAGGCCATGACAAAAGTGTTTCGGAGTGGAGCGACGTAAGGAGTTTTACAACTGTTGGCAAAGTAACTCTCCAAAGGCCTAATAATAATTCCGTTGATAATGATCTGAATGTAAACTTAAGGTGGGGAGAAATTACTGGTATTTTAAAATATGAGTATCAGATAGATGTTGATGGTTCCTTTAGTGCGCCAATGGTCGAACTTACTGAGAATATCATTGAACCGGCTTCGAATCTGATGTATGGAACACAATATTATTGGCGCGTCAGAGCACGTCATTCACGAGATACTACTAACTGGTCAGATGTTTGGAATTTTACAACATTTAATTTCCCTACTTTGACTTCCCCTGCTGATAATGATACAGGAATTATTTTGCGTCCACAATTGAAATGGGATCAGATTAAAGGTTCGATCAAATATGAGATCAATCTTAGTTTAGATGAGGCAACACTGTCCGATCACAAATACTACAAAGATGCTAGTGATGCCGAATTACCCCATTATAACGTTGCGCCCGATTTAGAGCCATTAACAAAATACTTTTGGCGAGTACGTGCTTTTAGTGAAATTGATACAAGTGATTTTAGTTCCGTTTGGTCATTTACCACATATACACCGGTGGGTATCAACGAGTATTTTGCAAGTTCAAATGTTAACTTATACCCAAATCCTGTTCAGGATGCTATTAATATTGAGATCACTTGCAATAAGTTTACAAATGTTGATTTAGTAATATACGATTTGTTAGGACAGGCTATGTTGAAGGATAACCTGAATTTAAACAGCGGCCATAATCAAGTTCAGATTGATGCCAGGACTTTACTAAATGGTATTTATATGGTAAATATTATGTATGGCGATCAGGTCATTACTAAAAAACTTGTTGTTAGCAAGTAAATAGACCTTTTCAAATATTAAAAAAGCCGCTTTACTCTGAGGAAAGCGGCTTTTTTTGAGCTTTTTCCAAATAATGGCGTTTAGCTGCCTAATGTTGCTACCATTACTGCTTTTATTGTATGTAGCCTGTTTTCAGCTTGATCAAAGACTATTGAGCGATCTGATTCAAAGACCTCGTCTGATACCTCCATTTCAGGTATTCCGAATTTTTTATAAATCATTTCGCCTATTTCTGTCTCACGATTATGAAATGACGGTAAACAGTGCATAAATTTAACATCAGGATTTCCGGTTTTTTTAATCAAATCCATGTTTACCTGATAAGGTATCATGTTGTTAATCCTACTGTTCCATGCTTCTTCCGGTTCGCCCATAGAGACCCAAACGTCGGTGTAAAGAAAATCAACACCTTTCACACCAATTTCAACATTATCGGTCAATGTGATCTTAGCGCCGGTTGTTTTAGCTATTTCACTACATTGTTCAACAAGTTCTTTGGCTGGCAAGAGTTCTTTGGGAGCTACTGCTCTAAAATCCATGCCCATTTTGGCGGCACCAACCATCAGGGAGTTCCCCATGTTATTACGTGCATCGCCCAGATATGCAAATGCAAGCTGATTTAATGGCTTAATAGAGTGTTCACGCATAGTTAAGAAATCGGCAAGTATCTGCGTTGGATGAAATGAGTCGGTCAGGCCATTCCATACCGGTACTCCGGCGTATTTTCCAAGCTCTTCAACAATTTCCTGCCCAAAACCGCGGTATTCAATACCATCGTACATTCGGCCCAATACCCTGGCAGTATCTTTCATTGATTCTTTTTTTCCAGCTTGCGAACCTGACGGCCCCAAATAAGTAACTCTGGCGCCTTGATCGAAAGCTGCTACCTCAAAAGCACAACGAGTACGAGTGGAATCTTTGGCAAAAAGTAAGACTATGTTCTTGCCTTTTAAACGAGGTTGTTCTGTTCCGGCATATTTCGCCTTTTTTAATTCGGATGAAAGATCAAGTAAAAACATGATCTCTTGAGGGGTGAAATCGAGTAATTTCAGAAAATTTCTGTTTCTTAAATTAAAAGCCATAAGATTAATAATTATATTTTAATGAAAAAAAATGTTTACAACAAAGTCATTGTATTTTTAATGAAAAAAACTACAACCACATAGTTAAGTATCTCTTATAAAACATTTTGTGTTTACACCATCACTATCCTTGTACCACCATTATCCACTCCCAAGCTTGTGGTTTTAGTAATTATAGCATCTTTTCCACTATGTTCTACAAAGTAAATTGCAGCTCTGATTTTTGGCGCCATACTCCCTTCAGCAAAATGTCCCTCTTCAAGGTAACGTTTTGCTTCAGCGATAGTAATCTGGTCAAGTGTTTTTTCCTGTGGAGTATTGAAATTCAGACATACTTTCGGAACATCAGTGAGGACAAAAAGTTTATCAGCATTAATTTGAGCAGCTAACAGGGCAGAGGCGAGGTCTTTGTCAATAACAGCATCAATACCTTTAAGTTTGTTTTCTGAGACATAGTAAACGGGTATTCCACCACCACCAACAGCTATTACTATCGAACCTTGCCGGGCAATATTTTCGATGGTTTTTTTATTATTTATAACTAATGGTTTTGGTGAAGCCACCACTTTTCGCCATCCCCTGCCGCGTGGATCCTCGGCAAAAACAGCGCCGCTCTCTTTTATAATCCTGTCTGCCTCTTCTTTGGTATAATAAGGACCAATTGGCTTGGTCGGGTTATTAAAAGCAGGATCGTCCTTGTTTACCAAAACCTGTGTTATAATAGTGATGACATCACGGTCGAGATCGGTTTGCAAGAGTACGTTTTTCAATTGTTGCTCCAATACATAACCGATAAAACCCTGTGAATAGGCTACACATATACTAAGAGGCATTTCGGGCAAACCATACAGTTTGTTACCTGCTATATTGTTAAGCATCAGATTTCCAACCTGAGGGCCATTACCATGAGTGAGGACAAGGTTGTAATTTTTCTTTTTTATCAGGGTTACCAATTTTTCACAGGTTTCGTAAGCGTTTTGTTCCTGTTCATCAATGGTGCCAACCTGCCCGCCCTGAAGAAGTGCATTGCCGCCAAAAGCTATTACTGCTAACTGATTCATATAAATGATATATGGTTTAAAAATCCGTGCAAAAATATGTAAAATTGGGTGATGGCAAAGGATACCAGATTACACATTCTAACGTAAAGGGTTTTTTAATCCAAAATGATTAATAAAAAGCTCTTTTAGGCTAACCTGTTGATTTTTTGAGGCAAATTACGATTCAGTGTTGGAATCTTCATCGCTGAATTGATGCTTTGGGTAATTAATGGTAATTAAAATGTAGTTTCGAACGATCTGTTTTTATTCTTAATTGTGTCGAAAAAAAATGAGTAGGGCCTAATTAATACTCCAGCGATAGCCCAAACTTTTGCTTTAAATCAGCAACTATCGGATTTTTGGCCAGCATGTGTTGGTAAATTTCATCCGGTTTATATGGTC
Organism: Lentimicrobium sp.; assembly: GCA_012516825.1. Classification (GTDB taxonomy): domain Bacteria; phylum Bacteroidota; class Bacteroidia; order Bacteroidales; family 4484-276; genus RZYY01. The sequence continues at coordinate 7,240 of JAAYWF010000056.1, forward strand.
TTGTTTGTACATTAGTAGTGTTCAACAAAATCTTAAGCTGTATAAAAGGATTATCAAGCTCGTTCCTCAAATGAGCAACGAGTTCGTTTTTCTTTCTATTAAGCTCATGTTCTTGAAGCGCATTGTGAACCTCAAAGGTGATTATGAAGTTTTCTTCAATTTCTGGATTTGTGGAAACGAGTGTGCTGTAAAGGTTAGGATTTGCATCCGATATTTTGGTGGCAAAGTCATTCCAAACTTGTAGAAGTTGATTAGTTTGGATAGTTTTAGCGTTTAAAAATTCTTCTGATTCAAAATCAAAATTTTCTGCTTCTTCATTCTCTTGACCGTCATCTTTTTCTATTACTTCATCTTTTATTGAGATGGTGGTTGGTATATATGGCAGTTTCAAAGTTTCTGAAACCTGAGGAGGTTTTGTTTTTGTTATTTCTTTTTTCTCTTTGGTAACCGATTGATAGTATGCTGGTTTTTGTGTTGAGGCTGTAGTTGGTAGTGTTTTTTGTGGTTTTGGTGTTGATGGGATAACTATTGGCTCATTTTTATCTTCGACTTTGTCCGTTGATAAAACAGCTTTTTTGTCGGCACTTAGAGTCTCATTTATTGAAGCAAGTTGCATCAACGCTATTTCTATGTGAAGGCGTTTGCTGCTACTGGTTTTGTAGTTGAAATCTGTTTTTTGAATAATATCCAGCCCATTGATGAGAAAATTGGGAGTGCATCGGGCCGATTGCTCTAAATAGAGATCTTTTATCTTTTCTCCCACTTCAAGCAAATCAACGGTTTTGTCGTCAGTACACACCAAAAGATCACGAAAATGCGCTCCAAGTCCTGAAATGAAATGTTGACCATCAAAACCCGATTCAATTACCTTGTTGAAAAGTAAAAGAGTGTCATAGATGTTATTAGAAAGTAAAAAATCAGTGATTTTAAAATAATAATCGTAATCGAGTACATTAAGATGATTAACTACAAGTTTGTAGTTAAGCTCTTTTCCTGTAAAACTCACCAACTGATCAAAGATCGAAAGGGCATCGCGCATTGCGCCGTCAGCTTTGTGAGCTATTACTTGAAGCGCTTCAGGCTCGGCTATTACGCCCTCTTCGTTGGCGACGTATGCAAGGTATTTGGCAATATCGCGTACTGTTATACGCTTAAAGTCGTAAATCTGACAACGGGAAAGAATAGTGGGAATAATTTTGTGTTTTTCAGTCGTTGCAAGAATGAATTTAGCATAGAGGGGCGGCTCTTCTAACGTTTTTAAAAAAGCATTGAAGGCCATTTGCGACAACATGTGTACCTCGTCAATGATATATACTTTGTATTGAACTGATTGAGGGGGTATGCGTACTTGATCTACTAAATTACGAATATCGTTAACAGAGCTGTTTGATGCAGCATCCAGCTCAAAAATATTAAACGATGCACTACGATTAAAAGAAAGACATGATTCGCATGCATTACATGGTTCAATATTTTCATCAAGATTTAGACAGTTTATTGTCTTTGCGAAAATACGAGCGCAAGTGGTTTTACCTACACCCCTTGGACCGGTAAAAAGAAATGCCTGTGCAAGGGTTTTGGTACGGATAGCATTTTTAAGAGTCGTAGTTATATGATCCTGACCCACAACGGTGTCGAAAGTGGCCGGACGATATTTGCGGGCAGAAACGATAAAATCATCCATAGTTTTCCTTTAAATGATTTACAAAAATATGATTTTCTTAGGCATGGAATAATGATAAAATAATACTGAAACTACTGGAATTATTACATTTGCCTTTCAAAATGTGCGATATGATATTTATTTATACTCCAAAAATAACTAAAAGGGTTGAGTATATTTTCAAACTTTTTTTCAAGCAACTGCTTAATATTGAGTATGAGATTACATTGAAACCGGAAATTTTTAAACAATACAATGGCGTCAAAATCAATTACTCAAATCAGCGCTTTGAAGATTCATTGAATTTCCAACCTGTAGATTTACTTTTCAAAACCGGTATTGATAGTCAGGAACTTAAAACCATAGTTTACAAAGGTCAAAAAGTTTTTTTTCCTGTTTACGATCCTAAGTCAAATTTGCCTTTTGATCCTTTTGCTGCTGCTTTTTACCTCGTTTCGCGCTACGAAGAGTATCTTCCTTATAAAAAAGATCGGTTCGGCAGGTTTGATGCACCTGAGAGCTTTTCTTTTCAACAAAATATCCTTGATAAACCACTTGTCAATATTTGGGCTTATTGGATTCGTAATTTGCTGTTGGAAAAATTCCCAGATCTGAAGTTCCGAAATAGAACATTTCAATTTTTGCCTACTTACGATATTGATAGCGCGTATGCTTATAAAAACAAAGGTTTTGTAAGGATTGCCGCCAACTTCGCTCGCGATCTGATTAATGGCAGGTTGAGCGATATGAAAGAACGATTCAGGGTGATTATCGGTAAACAAGCCGATCCGTTCGATACATTTGACTTTCAGTTTAGCTTGCAGAGAGAATATGATCTGCAACCACTTTATTTTATTTTAATAGCTAATTATGGGGAGTACGATAAAAATTTACCTGTTAACAATTTGAAATTTCAACAGCTTATAAAATCCCTTTCTGATTACGCCGAAGTAGGCATTCATCCCTCTTTTGGATCAAGCACAAGTTATAAACTCCTGACCAGCGAGATCGAGCGGCTTTCCAGAATATTAAACCGGGAGATTGTTATCAGTAGACAACATTTTCTTAGGCTCGATTTTCCTATCACTTATCGTAATCTTATCCAGGCCGATATTACAGATGATTATACAATG
>JAAYWF010000057.1 GCA_012516825.1 Lentimicrobium sp.
AATATTTAATCCATTTCCCCGTTTCAACTGTTTTGTTTTTTTTGTCAATTAGTCTATAGAAGTAAATACCTGATTTAAGTATTTCTGTATTAATATCACTCTGATTCTCATCAAGTCTTTTGCGAATGACAACTTGTCCGTTCAAGTTAATTAATTCAAAGTCAACGTTATTAATTGAGGTTTTGATATTTAATTGGCCAGTTCCAGGATTAGGGTAAACCATTGTGCTTAGGCTGTTAACCGGTATTTCTTGAGACCATGTAACAAGTCCATTGCTATCAACTTTTACAATGTATATGTCCCTTTCTTGATTTTGTGTTTCGTAATCATACCTGTTGCCTACCATAATACATCCGCCATCATTTGTCGCTAAAATCCCGTATAGAAAATAATAAGCATCACCACCGTACCAGTACTCCCAAATAGAACTAAAATCAGAGTTTAGTTTTACTAAATGATACCATGAATTAAATGTACTCCAGAAAGGATTTACATAATCAAAATTTGATGTGCCAGAAATATAAATACTATTATCAAAAATATCAATATTTTGATAATATCCTGAATAATCTCGTACAGCATCTTCCATCTTAAAGTAATTATAATTTAAAGGAGTATTATTAAAGGTTGTAGATAGCACGTTTAAACTGTATTCTGGAGCTGGCTCTGAACCGCCACTTCCACATAAAACAATAATGGAATCATTTAAAATAGAGGATGATACATAACCATTAATGTTATATGGGACGCTCAATATTTCGATGCTGTCAAATTGTTTGGTCAATTCATATCGTTGACTTCCAGCGGATATGGAACTTGAATATTTAAATCCAAATGAAAAATAACCCGAATTGTCAACCTTTTCTATTATGTCATATGATAGTGAAAGATGATAATCATTTGAAATAAAATTAGAGGATAATGAATCTCCCAATATTGATATTTTAAAAAAAAATGGATCATTATTATATGGAGATGGTGAAACAGTATCAAAACGAGTTGTATAGCCAGTAATAACGATATTAGTATCGGAATCAATGATAGAGTTCATATATGAAAACCACCTACCAATTGGAATATTAAGTAACTTTTCATCCTCAATTTCCATATTTGAGTTTAGTTTTAAGTACCATAATTTTGATGTATCAGGATAACTAACCATTTGAGAACCTAAAATATAGAAATGATTGTTAAATAAATGGATATTAAAAAACAGACTTGAAATACTGTCATTTGGGCTAATAGTTTCTTCTTGTAACAAATTTCCTGTAGTGTCAACTTTTATAATATAGCCACTATAAAAAGTTGATTCAGTATCCTTAATTCGTCCTGCCATAATATAATTACCATCTTTGTCTTCAATAACATTGTTTATTATTTGGTCTTCCGGTCTTGAAAATGTCTTTTCAAATGTATGCTGAGCAAATAGATAATCGGCAAAGACTATCAGGGTAGTTGTTAAAATAAGTTGAAATATTCTCATGACAAATAACATTAAAACTTTCTACAGAATCAATCCTGTAGAAGGTTTGGTTTAAATTATTGATTATAGTTCAGATGGAGGATCATTGCTTATATGCCAGATCGCATATTTTACCTTTGCAAAATGAGCCATATCCCAATAATCATCCCAATTTGGAGTAATGCCAAAGGCTGTATCATCCCATAAAAAGTACCTTATTGTACTTTTACCAGTAGGTTTGTACATATTCCCAATCGTAATAAGAGCATTCTTATAGTATGTTATTTCATTAGTTGACAAACAAGCATGATTTAATGTTACTTCCTGATAATCATGAAATAGAAGATAGTCTCCGTATGGATTGTTGTTAGTGGGAACATCCCAGTAACTTATCCATTCGTAACTAACATCGGTATAATAAGAATTTCCACTTGGTACAGGAATCAACATATTGGCCAAATAGGCAATTTTATCAGCAGCATCCTTACCAACACTAAGCCCAGAGCCATCACATCTTCCAAGTTCCCAGCCCCAGTACCATGGGTAATCATTTCCAAAACCAGTTGTTCCATCAGTTCCGAAACCTGATGTAACTTCAAATGTTGCTGAATTATCGTTTGATTTTTTTAAAGATATATCTGCAACGACTAATTGCTTTTGGTTTGCAATGATATTGGCATTATGTTCTGACAGAATGTCAATAACCTGGTCGTATGCTGCCTGAACATCAGCCCAAAGTATTTGACCGTTTGTAACAGAAACCTCTATAAATGCAGAATCAACAATGAATTCCTCTGTTTTAAAACTGGCATCACCATAAGTAAGGTTAGATGTTGCTTCAATGTACCAAATGGCACTGTCAACATCCATTGGGTCTGAACCCGACTTTAAGGTTGGGTTTTCACGGATAAGGTCAATTTTGTCTCTAAATGCAATAATCCGTTTTTCAAGTTGTGAATCTTTTAAAGACTGCTCGGTTTGGTTTACAGATTTGTCAATTCCAGAATTTTCTTTTTGGCAGGAATAAATAATCAAACTTGTCGTAATCAAAGTTGCCAAACCAAAATAAGTGAATATATTTTTCCATTTCACTTTTTTAAAATTTTAGTCAATACTTGATTTAATGGGTTTCAATTGATATTTAAGGGTTAATAAATTCTCCATCTGTTTTTAAATTGTCGGAGTTTTACAATTTCAATCTTCTTTCATTTTACCTCCTTTCTTTTATTTCTTATTGCTTATAACGGGCACGTGTATGAAACGTTTGGCATTTCGAAACAATTTCCTATCAAGTTACAACTACTTTTATACGAGACGAAATGCTTGAATATACCACTGACTGCCAAATGTTTTATACACATTGTTATGCCTTCGTGCTTTGTTTTCACCCAAATATTTTCAATTGTTTTTCTTTCTTTGGTGTCATTTCGTCTATGAAACTTTCCCAATGTAATAAGTTAATATTCAAACTATACTTGTCATTTAAGAAAATTATTTGCTCTTCAATTTCAGTTCGGGAAATTAAATTGGCAAGGTTTAATAAATTTAAACGCATTAAAAGGTCTTTGGTAAAGACTCTCTTTGCATCAGAAAAAGTAATTGATTTTAAAAATGCTTCAGTCGCTTTAGAATTTAATAGAATAATAGCATATACAGCATACTCAATTCTATCAAAACCAATGAAATAACAAGTATCATCCAACATAACAGGTTTGTTGTTTTGTGGCAACACTAATGTAAAATGGTATGTTTTATATAACCCTGAAATTGCAACCTTAAATGGTTTAAATGAATAATCTCCAATTCCAAATATTGAAAATAATGGTTTGCCATTATAAATACGTGATTTTCTTGCTCGAAAATTAGAAATATTCTTTTTTAAATAAGAATATGTTTCAGGGTATAAATGCTGAATATATGAAGTTTCCTGTCCAACTTTTGTTTGTGTAACAATAGTATATTTTCTTGTGTTTTTTATAACTGTATTTTTTAAATCAGAACTTTTTAATAAGCCATAAACCAAGTCTTCTTCGAGTTTAATTTCATCAGATTGATTATTTAAAAAGTACCCGTTTACTCTTTCCAATTCCATGATAGCGGTACAATCGTGTTTTATACCTTGTCTCCACTCAAAAGGACAAAGACCATCAATCTCTTTTGTTGCATTATAATCTGCAATATTAGAGACAAACTTGGTATTAAACCAACCAAAATTTAATCTTTTCTTTAAACTATAAAAATCAAATTCCTTACATTCAAAACTTGGGATTGAATTGAGTTTACAATAAACCAAAGACGCTTCAACTGAAACATTAAATTCCTTTTTACTATCAATGCAATATTTTTCTATTTCTCCTATTCTATATCTTTTCTTTTTTTGGTAGAAAACGATGTTTTTTACAACCGAGTTTTTTACCAATAGTGCCAAATTACCGTCATGCGTTTGGAAAGCATCTAAAAGCATTAAAGTAATATATTCGGCAATATCAAAATTACCTTTGCCTGTCATGGCATCTAAACCGTTTTGATTCTTGAAATTTGATTTTTTAGGAAGATTTGAAGAATTAAGGCTACCTAATTTTGAGTTTGTTACCCAAGGAGGATTTCCAATTATCAGTAGTTTTTCAAAATGATACTGTTTAGAAATACTTTTAAAATCAAAATCGAAAATACTGCAATGAGTGATTGTTATTTCTGGTTTGTTTCTGTCGGGATTTGAAAGAAAAAAATCGATAATACTAAATTTAGTTTCCCAAACATAAGGCTTGTAAATTTCAATTCCAAAAACTTTCTTAATTGCTTTAAAATTAAATAACGAGGCAATAATAAAATTTCCTTTCCCACAAGTAGGCTCAATAATAATTTCAGGAGATATATTTCTGTTTTTCAAATGCTTTACAATACTATTTGCTAAGTTTATATTGGTTTGAAAATCACCATATTCTGCACGATCAGGCTCATCAACTGAACTTATGGCAACAATAGAAACAGATTCTTTCAATGCTTGAAAATCATCATTGTTTTCAAAAAAATGCTTTATGCCGAATGCTTCAAACATTTTTTGATTGGCATTTTCAAAAGACGAAGTATTATTTAAAAACTCTTTTAAAAACGTACAAACTTGCAATGAAATATTTGCTTCAAATATTCTCATTACTTAATTACTTTATCAATTAATTTACTAATTCCTTGTACTGCCTTATCAAGCGTAACAACCCTTTGGTATTGAAGCCGCCATTGTAAAGCATTTGAAATCGTCAAATATCCTTGAACGGGTGGTGTTTTCAGAATTTGTTTTGCTAACCGATTTAGAGTGATTTCATCGGCTGGGATATTTTTATCGTTCAGGTATGCCACAATATCTTCAATATTAGCCTTATCTTTAACCATTTCACGTAAACGATAGGTTGTAGTATAATCAGCCGTTCGCTCTTTTGAAATAAATGAGCAACTAACAAAATCAAGCTTAGATGTTTTGGTTTTGGGGTCATCTACCTTGTCATAAACAAAAACAAGTAAGTTGTATCCAAGTCCAAAAATCTTTTGTTTAACATCTTTAAACGGACAAGATGATTGCGGTTGCTTTATTGAAGTAACCTTAATGTCTGTAAGTATGTCGTCAGATGGTAAATCAATTCCATTTGCAGATGAACCAATTGTTGTTTTGTATTTTGAGTTTAATTGCTCTTGAAATTTATGTTCAATATGTGTTCCGACTGCTTTTCCGTCAGTTACTCCAAAAAGTGATTTGTTTTTATTTTTTGATTCAGCTATGCAAAAGGCTTTGGCTTCAGCTTTTAGTTTGTCTATTGTCAGTTTTTCTTTCATTCTAATTCCTTGTATTTTAGTTTACAAATTTAATCATTTTTCTTGTCATTTGGTACGCTGTCGGTTTTCTTAGCATGAGGCACAACGTATAATTTACGAAACGAAGATACAATATTAGAGAAAAAAAACAAAAAAGAGAATAATGGAAAGAAAAATTTTGCAAAGCTCCCGACTTATATACCCTCACCAAAAGTGAGTTGTTAAAGATTGACTAATTATAGTTGATTAGCTTAATGTTTATTCTTTTTTACCACTTTTCTAACTTTTTCAAAAATCAAATTTGATAATGATGTCTCGTCGCCAAAAACATTTTTGGGGATATTTCCGATCTCTTCAATGTCATTCTCTGTGAGATTTAGTTTTTTCATAACATTATCAAAATTACCTTTTTGCATCATTTCTCTATCATTTAAAATAATTTTAATGGCTTCTTCTTTGGTAATTTCACCGCTTCTTATCATGTTACTTAATTGTGGCAACCGTCTTGAACTGCCAAACCTTTTTTCCCGAATAAAATTGGTAAACGGTTCTGCAATACAATCAAAATGTCTTGTATAATCGGATTCAGAAGGCTCTATCCAATCCATCTCTTTTTTTAAGATTTCTCCAATTTCCTTGTCTGCAGGATTATCCAAATAATACAAAATGTTAACTTTTTTCCCAAAACGCCCCATCTTAGTGTAAAGGTAGCTACTGATAAAATTTAATTTTGGATAAATCAGAAAACGGTTAATCATTGTGTTGCTGATATTCTTATCTTTTTTAAGAATAGCTTTTAATCTATCCTGATCGTAGATGTTTTCTGATGTAAATGAATTTTGTTCTGAAGCAGTGTGGCCTAATAGAATCAAAGGGGTTTTGTATGATTCAGAAATTTTAAGCATACTTCTTTCTATGCCAATACCACAAACACCGCATATTTCTCCTGAAAGTTTAAGAACAGTTCGATAGAGATTATGAATTAATTCTTCGTTGTGTTTTACCCAAATATGGTCAATCTTACATTTTGCAATCGAAGATTTAATATTTTGTTTTGCATAATCACTCATGAAGCCGTTATCATAAGTGTAAGTTAAAACCCTAAGATTGTATTTTTTTACAGCTAAATATAAAACGTAAGTACTATCTTTCCCTCCACTCAACGGGACAAGAGCATCATAAATCCTTTTCTTTTTTCTAGCTTTTTGTAATATCTTCAACAATTGCGACTCGCCGTATGCAACTATTGGTTTGTATTCATTACAATAATTACAGACTCCATTACTGTCTAAGATAACTCCCTCAATGCTATCATCTAATAAACATTTGTTACAAGTTTTTCTTTCTGATTTCATTTTCTGTCTTTTTGCATAAACGCTAAAGGTTTGCTCATATAGCCCGTAGCCGTTTCTTTACTCTGCAGTTCATCAATGTTCGATATTCTCGAATTTACAATTCTTTTTCTTTATCACCCAAAAGCCGAGACTATGGGTTATGACGAGCTGTTAACAACCGCTATTGTTTAATCACGAATTTATTAATCGAATATTGTTTTGTGTCGTTGTTGATTAATTTGTAGAAATAGATTCCATTCGTAAAATCATTTATTTTTATGCAAATTCTATTTTCAGTGATATTGTGTTTTGAAAATACTGTTTGTCCTAATTTATTAATAATCACTAAGTCGAAATCTTTATAATGATTATTTTCAAATTCAATGTTAAAAAAGGTTGAAGCAGGTACTGGATAACAGATTGATTCAAATTGATTATTTGACTTTTCGCTTATTCCTTCCCACCAATCTTCAAAATGTAGATTGTCATAAATTAATCCTTCCATTTCTTCTGATTGTTGATCACTTATAAATGAAAACCGGTAAAGCAATGTATCATAGTCATTTATAGTAAAAACATATCCCAGGCCAGCAATATTTACATAAAAATAAGTCCATTCATGAGTTCTACCAGTAAGTACAGGCTTCTGTGTGTTCCACATAATATATTGATTGTAAATCGTATCGTTGATAAGATCTATCCAGGTTTCACCATTATCAGGAGAAAATTCAATTAATCCATAATCATTTAAGGTGTCAGAATCAATTTTATAATACCCTGAAAGAATTGCCGTATGTGGATATACAAATCCCTGCTGAGCCACATGTTTTATCAGGAAAACTGATGTATCATTGGCAGGGTATGGATTTATTAAATCAGTAACGATAGCATTTGGAGGTGAATAGGCAGAATTAAAAATCGTCTTTTGAGGTTTACCAATTTTCCATGTATTTTCTGGATATTTAAGAGTGTCTATTATAACCCTAAACAATTGACTACTATCTTCAAAATTAATATCGTAGTCATAGTAGTATTGTGAATAGGAATTGAGAGCTAAGATTAATCCAATAAAACTTAATACTTTTTTCATGTTCTTTTTTTTTAATGGTTATTAATATCTAATTTACAAAACGAAGATACAACATTTTAGAAAAAACCAAAAAAAAAGAGAATAATTAAAAAAAAATTGAAGTAAAATCTTGCAAAGCTCTCGACTTATATACCCTCACCAAAAGCGAGTTGTTAAGGATTGACTAATTAAATTTCTTTTCATTATGTGTTTTTATTAAAGTTCAACTTTAGTGCTGTCTTTTAGTTTAAAAGTCTGTGCTTCTATTTTTGCTATCGGTTGGCGGTAAAAAAATGTGGGGGAGTGCGGCGTGAGGAGCTGGGGCTGTCTCAAAACAAATATTTAACTAAAAAACAGCAAGGCGTCTTAGAAATGCCCAAATGCAAGGCGCTGAGATTGAGTGCAAAGGAGCGTACTTGAAGTACGTAACTGAGCCAGTACTTCGACAAGTTCAGCAACCAACGAAAGTAACATGGTTGCTGGGCGAAGTCGAAGCACAGCAGTAGGGTACTTGTGAAACACCGCCAGCGACGGGCAATCCAGCTTCCCCAGCTCCTTTCTACAACTATATTTTTTACTGCGGGTTTGCAAAAGTTTTTTCTTTTTCCAATGAAATATTAAGTTCGCCTGGTGGATTGTTATGTTCTTGACTTTTATATCCTTTTTTGGAAAAAGTTACTTTCAAATATCCATTACATCTACCAGTATTATATGTACATACATTATATTTTCCTGTTGAATCCGTAAGAAATTCCCTAGTTAATTCATCCTTAGTATAGGAAGTTACCAAAACACTATCAAGAGGCTCGTTAGTTGTGGCATCAGTAACAATTCCATTGGCACACTGCCAACAATCACAACTTGAAAACAAAAATAAACATAATGAGAGCAGAAATAATCGTATCACTTTTTATTATTTAGAATTCAACTTTTTTGTAATGAATAATTAAACTCGAATTATTATCAATCTGGTTAAAATGTTTACCAGCATCTAATTTACGAAACGAAGATACAATATTAGAGCAAAAAGCAAAAAAGAGAATAATGGAAAGAAAATTTTTGCAAAACTCTCGACTTATATACCCTCACCGAAAATAAGTTGTAAATGATTGACTATTTAGGATTTAGTGTTCGTTAAAAACTTAATCCGGGATTAAATAACCGGACTCTCTTCTTTTGTGTTCATTTCGATTTCATTAAGCATGTCCAGCCATTCATCTCTTTCGATATTAAACTGTTCCATGTTGGAATCTTTTACTGGATCAGTAGGTGGCGATTCCACTTTAAGAGGATCAACTGCCTTGTTGTTTTTATAAAACCTAAAGTCGAGATGAGGCCCTGTAGAAAGGCCTGTGCTTCCAACATATCCTATTACCTGTCCCTGCTTTACTTTAACGCCACTTTTTATCCCCGGTCCATACTTTTGTAAATGCAGGTAAGCTGTTGAATAGACGGAATTATGCTTTATTCGTACTGTATTGCCACCCCCTTTATTATCCCATCGAGCATACTGAACTACACCATCGCCAATAGCCATCACAGGAGTTCCTGCAGCTGCAGCATAATCAACGCCATGGTGAGGACGTCTTATTTTCAAAACCGGATGCAAGCGGCTATTTGAAAAACGGGAACTGATACGACGATAATTTAACGGCGCCTTCAAAAAGGCACGCCTAAGACTTTTGCCAAGGTTATCAAAATACTCCCCTACACTGTCCTGTACAAAATAAAAAGCATAATTATCTTTACCATAATGATTAAAACTGGCAGCTAACACTCGTCCAATCCCTATACATTTACCCTCTACATACAAATTTTCATACACCACCTTATAATGATCGCCTTTTTGAATCCCAAAAAAATCAATCGTCCAGGCGTAAATATCCGAAAGTGAGAGCGCAAGGTTAGGATCGGTATTGCTTTCAACCATCGAATTCCATAACGAGCTATTAATTATTCCACTTGCCGTTTCAATATGTCTTTCAACCTCTTTCTGCCCACGCCATGCTACAATGGAATCCAGTAAGCTATATACTACATAATCAATTGAAGATATTTCGTAGATAAAATATTTCGCTTTTGGTATTGAATCTTTGGTAGTTATAACCGAGTAGTTGTTTCCTTTCCGTATTTTTCTTACGTCAAAGACATCGCGTGTCTCTCTGGCCAACTTGTCAATTGTACCATAATCAACATTATATCCTTGAAGTATGTTAGCTAAAAACTCATTTGCTTTAACGGTATTATTATGCACGTTGAGCGTATCAACATTAAAACCAAATATTATTTGCGGTTCAACAATTTCTTCATTGTCAACGATTTCTTGCTGATCATCAGATTCGTATTTTATTATTGGTTTGAAGAAAAGTATAGCGATCAAAATCACTATTGCCACTAAAGCAACTATAAAAATGATTTTTTTTAGTTTAGTCATATTTCAGGGTTTTACCCAAAAACTGAAATAAAAAGTGTTATCCTCCCAAAGTTCTAAATTTTGGGACAAATGTGATTGATTATTCAGATTAACGGGAATCTTTCAGTTTTTCTTCAGTAATAT
>JAAYWF010000058.1 GCA_012516825.1 Lentimicrobium sp.
CAATTAAATAAAATAATAAAACTAATTGAAAATATTTGCAATTACGAATGTTTTGCTAAATTTGCAAAAAATACAAAACTATGCAAATTGAAACCTTATTAGTTGATTATGAAAGGAAATTAGCGCTTCAACGGTACAGCAAAAACACCATTCTTAACTATAAAAGCGCCGTAAAAGCTTTTTTACAAGTTGCAGAAAAAAAATTTAGCAGTCCTAATGAGCTTGGTGTGATTGAAATAGAAAAATATGTTTTTTGGAAAATAAATAAGCATGCTGTAAGCCATTCTTATCAAAGGATGATAGTGGCATCAATAGATAAATTTTATCAATTGGTTGTTGGCGTGGAATTGAACCTGAAACATTTGTATCCTTCTCGCAAAATACATTCATTACCGAAATATTTAAGTATTGATGAAATAAAGAGAATGATTGATTTAACAACCAATCAAAAGCACAAGTGTATTATCAAACTCTTGTATGGGTGTGGGTTGCGTTTGAGTGAATTACTAAACCTGAAAATTACAGATATAAATTCTGGCAATATGGTTGTTCATATTCGAAATTCAAAAGGAAACAAGGATAGGGTAGTTATGCTCTCTAATCAATTATTAGAAGATTTGAGGAAATATTTTTTAGAATATAATCCCAAAGAGTATCTGATAGAGGGGCAGGGAGGTGGATTGTATTCTGAAAAAAGCGTGCAAACTGTAGTGAAAGATGCGGCTGTGAGAGCCGGAATCAAAAAGCAGGTAACGCCACATATGTTGCGACACAGTTTTGCAACTCATTTACTTGAGAATGGTACTGATATCAGATACATTCAGCAACTATTGGGACATTCATCTATCAAAACGACAGAGATTTACACGCATGTAACCGATGTTTCCAAATCAAAAATTAAAAGCCCATTGGATTTTTTGTAATTAACAGAGTTTATGTAGCAAATACTGCTTTGGGCGTTGAGCGAAGCCGAAACGCCATCTTTTCTTTTATAGTTTCTAAAATGAGTTTCATTCTGGCATTTAGATAATTCATTCAACAAATTAGTCTCTCCTTTTATCAAGGCTTCTTTTTTTGCTCTACTCCAACCCTGCACTTGTTTTTCTCGATAAAAAGCATCATCAATACGCTGAAACTCTTCATAATATACTAAGCTAACAGGTAAATGCTTTTTAGTAAAATTTGCTCCTTCACCTGCTTGGTGTTGTGCTAATCTTTTATCTAAATCTATTGTACTTCCTGTATAGTAAGCTCCGTTAGAACATTGTAATATATACATATAGCCTTTTTTCATCATCGTTTATTATTTAGTTTTTCATACGCTCATTTCGACTACGCTCATTTCGACTACGCTCAATGAGCAAATACTACTTTGGGCGTTGAGCGAAGACGAAACGCCCAATAAATGCTCATTTCGACTACGCTCAATGAGCGAATATTGCTTTGGGCGTTGAGCGAAGACGAAACGCCCAATAAATGCTCATTTCGACTACGCTCAATGAGCAAATATTGCGTTGGGCGTTGAGCGAAGTCGAAACGCCCAATAAATGCTCATTTCGGCTACGCTCAATGAGCAAATATTGATGGGCGTTGAGTGAAGACGAAACGCCCAATGATCATCAATAATACACCACTTTTCATAAAACACTTCTGGGTCTCCAACAATAGGAATTCGCAATAATTTGTCATCAAAAATTTCATATGTACCTTGCCTTTTTATTTCTTTCCAAAGATTATTTACCTTGCGATATTTATTGTATTCATATCGCAAACCAATTGACCGAGATCATTAACTATAATAATTTGCTTAATAGCTGCAAGGTTTGGAAAAAATTGATCAACCAATTCTCATTTTTTATAGTATTTCATTGCATCAGGCATTATTTTCTTAATTCTGGCAATTCGATTTTGATCAGATGGATGCGTACTAAGATATTCCGGTGGTTTTGAGCCTCCCATTGCCGACATCCTTTCCCAGAATTCAATAGCTGCATTAGGATTATAACCTGCCATTGCCATAAATAATAATCCAAGATAATCAGCTTCGTATTCATGTGAGCGTGAAAAAGGAAGGCTTATGCCTACCGTTGAACCTATTCCATAGGCCGCCATAAAAAGTTGCTGTGTTTCGGCCGGTTTCTCAGCAAGAGCGACGGAAAGCGCCAGAGCGCCGGTTTGGATAAGAAGTCCTTGGCTCATACGCTCATTCCCATGTCGCGCTACAACATGAGCAATTTCATGCCCTATGACTACAGCCAGTCCTTCAACGGTTTTGGTGTAAGGCAAAATACCGCTGTAAACCACTATTTTACCACCAGGCATCGCCCATGCATTTGGTGTATTATCTTCTATCAGGTTATACTCCCACTGGAATTCGGAGATACGACTCCCAAGGCCGTTTTGTCTGAGATAATTTTCGGCAGCAGTCGCAATCTTACTTGCCACATCCTTTACCATACGTCCTTCAGCAGTATTTTGGGCTACTTTATTCTGCTTCAAAAAATCGCTATAAGCCGTCAGGCTCATTGCCACTAATTCCGACTCGGGCAAAAGATTGAGCTGCTTACGATTAGTTAACGGCACACTTGAACAAGAGTATAAAAACAGCATAAACGCTAATGCAACAAAAACAACTCCGGATTTAAAAAATGCAGATGACCTCATTTCTAATATTTTTTTGGCAAATATAGATTTTTCTCTCTTTTCAGTATTAAATAACACCACCGTTAAAATAGAACTTAAAAACCTAATTTAAGGTTTGATAACTACGTCCCCATCAATATTTGCCTGCCCGTTTCCAGTTGCCAAAAGGATTATTATAATTAGAAAAAAAAGGCCAAGCCGATAAATGTTTATCCCCAATTAATCAATAAAAAGTCCATTTTTACTGAACTATTGATTTTATGAGGCCAATCTTAATTTAATCTTTTTGGCGGTGTCTCACAAGTACCCAACTGCTGTTTTTAAGTTACATATTTGTTTTGAGACAGCCCCCATTACAAGCGCTTTACCATTTACGAACTTACCAATGAGTAAATTGGGTTTATTCTGTTTCAAAACATGAAGTTTCACTCTTTTTCGTTCCTATTAGTAAGCGCTAATAATAATCAAACACACGATTGGAGCATTGTTGACAGCTATACGATTTTGGGCAAAGAGTCGGTTATGGTCTGGGACTGAGAAGATACTAACGAAAAGACTGTCGGCCCTGATTTGTATTTCGCTGTAATATCCAACGGGAATTATATTAGCACGCTGAAACTTATTAAACAATAAAAACTAATTTTGCTGCCAGATAATCTGTAATTATTTTCATGAATATAATTGTAACAGGAGCCAGCAGGGTAATAGGTTATGCACTGGTAAAACAATTCGCATCAACCAATAATTCATCTATTTTAGCTGTTGCACGAAATGGCAAACAATTGGCTAAACTGTCCGAGGAGTGTAAAAAGATAAGTCCCTCGTCCGATGTTGCAATTATGCCACTCGACCTTAACAAATCGGGTGCATCTGATATTGTTGCGGACTGGGTCGTCAAGTCAAAAAAGAAAATTGACATTCTGATCAACAACGCCGGACTACTGATAAATAAACCTTTCGTGGAATTAAC
>JAAYWF010000008.1 GCA_012516825.1 Lentimicrobium sp.
GTAATTTGATTATTTGAACTATTAAAGGTATCCGCCAAGGACAGCCGTTTTTTTGTAATTTCTTTTATTTCCATTCAGATCGAAAGCTTCAAAAAGAATAATATATATGCCGATAGCAGCTTTTTGCCCATGATCAGTAATTCCATTCCAACTAAACGTACCTTCGGTTCCTAAAAGTTCATTTTGGATAAGCTTCCGAATTAACCGTCCTCGTGTATCGAAAATAGTGATGGAGGCAATAAAGCCGGGCGATTCAAACATATAATTGATGTTCAACACATCATCTTTTCCATCCATATCCGGAGAAAAAATATCGGGTTGAATAGTTATAGGATCATCAATAAATGTTACATCAGAGTATTGAGAGTTTTTATACCCTGGTGTAGCAAATCCAAAATCTTCAGCAGCAGAGTGCCAGTTAGTAATATCATTTGATGGACGCAACGGGTTAATTCTTTCTAATGATACTCCCTTGTAGGATTTAAGAAGTGGGATATGCATATTCTCCGAATATTCTACCCGATCAATAACCTCATGTCCTTTCGTTGCAAGAATCACTATACCATCTGCATTACTGTATTGTGGCAAAGATTCCATTTTAGTAAAATTATCCGGGTTTTCAGTATAATATTGCTGTTTTACAACATCGGGGTTGGTGGTAAGCGTCATATAATTTTCCGGGAAAAGTAAAAGCCCATTCTTACTGATATTTTTAGGTGTGCTGATTTCACCGGTACTTTTATCCTCTGTGGCTAAAACCAACGTACTTAGATCAAGTATTTTATCGGAAATATTAAAGATTTCCACAAAATCAACACCTTTGACAATATCCTCTCGAGGATTAAACAATATTTCATTGATCACAATGTCATTAGGATTCACAGGTCTGGGGATTCCGAAATATGTTATTTTTGATTTGTCTATTAAGTTCCCTGCGCAATCGAAAAGGTCATTTAACACCTCAAGAGCATAGACAACATCTTCTTTCAAAGGATTTTCCGAATTTAGAATGATAGCTACCCTTGAATAATCAGGTTCTTTTACTATTGCTTGTGTCGGATATCCGATGGAGGGGGAGATGTGATAACTCTGAGGAACATTAAGTAATAGGCTATCCATTGGTTCGGAGAAATGTAAAACAATTTCTGTTGTTGAAATATATTCTACTCTGGCAGTTTGAGGAGCTAAAATATCTGGGTTGTTTGCTTTTACAGAGTTTGGCGCCCCCGGTGTTCCGCCTGTCGAACTGATAGAGGCAGTCCAATTGTTCTTTCCGCCGCAAGGGTTTTCCGGATCAATTTGTTCGAGCGACCAGCCTCCGTCTTTTTTGTTTGTATCATACCATTCGTCCGAATAGGTAACAGTTGAAATAACCTGGTCTAACATGTTTTTCAAAGTAATCGTCTGGCCACTATTTGGTAGTTGAAATCCTGAAAATCCATAAAAAAGGGCATATTGTGATAGCTCTTGAGCTGAGTTTTCGTGCCCGACAAGCAAATATTGATTAGGTTGTAGCTTTAATTGGGAAAATACTTTAATGGTGTTTCCAATTATTAATCTCCATCCCGATATATTAATTTCTTTGTCAGTAGTATTTAGGATTTCGATAAATTCGACATTTGGCAATCCCACAGGGGGATCGGGGTCTGCCATTATTTCATTTATTTGTACATCAAATGCCGAAGCTCGAAACCACATAAATTCTGATTCGATAGTAGGCGCAGTATTTCCGTTTAGATCAGCAATATTTTTAATCGTGATCGTTAGCGGCATCCCGTTAGGGAAAGAACGGTCAAAAAGCAACATTACTTTCCCTGGATTTTGGGTGTCAAGCTGAGCGATCATTGGGTTTTCAATACTATGGCTTACAAAATAATTCTGTGTGTTGATAGCTTGTGCGGGTAATAATGCCTCATTAAAATAAATGTCGAGGTTATTTGCGCTTGTTGCATCAATGTTAACCAATTGAGGTGGTTCGTTATCAATAATATGTGGCCCCGCATAAAATTGGTCGAAACAAAAATTTTTGATATTGCTTACTGTATATTTACAATAAACACCCAGAAATGAGGATGTTAATATTTGATCATCAAAGCCTGTAGCTTCTTGTTGATAAACTCCATACCCTGTATTATCCTTTTCAATTGTCCAGTTCCCATAAACATCACGACGAATTCGAAGCCATAGTTGAAAAGCGTTTGCAATCAAACCGTCAGTTCCTCTGCAAATCAGAGTTAGTGTTTCGCCGTTTTGGCGATATAACTCAATGGCATCATTAGAGAGGTTTTCGCCAAATCGTAAAAAATAACCATTTAATGGACCATTAAGGCTTTGTTTATCGCTGGCTAGATAAACACGCGCCATATTGTTGTCAGATGGAGCAAAATTCATCTTTATCCAAAATTGCCACTCAGTTTCACCGTTCATTTCATAGTGTGTTGATAAATGAGAAATTCCTGCTGTGGCAGCGTTTAACTGCAATTGAAAAGAACTGTTAACGATAAAATCATCAACATCGCCATACCACGGCGGGTCAGCAGTAAAATCCCCATCACTAAAATCATCATACATTTGAGCCGATAAAAAGAGCGGTATTACTAAAAAAGTTATAAACCAAAACCTCATGACTATTTTGTTTTAATGTTTGAGAAAACAAAAACTTTTTGGCATTTTTCCAGATAGCGCAAATCTACAAAAAAAGAAAATCTCTAACTAAAAAATCAGCCCTGATAAAATTAATTTCTGACAAACATTTTCAGAAATTGTTGTTTATTATTTACCTACTGTTGTCATTAATTTTATTTGGCGAAAAGAGTACTTTTGCCAATTGTAAATATTTAGGCCCCATAGTTCAACGGATAGAATTTCAGATTCCGGTTCTGACGATGTGGGTTCGAATCCCGCTGGGGTCACTAGTTATAAAAACAATGGCCAAAATAAAACGGACGGTATTTTATTATTTGACATCTGTTGTTGTTGCTAATTAAATATGTCTTTTCGGAAGTTGTAATTTTTTGGAATTTGATGCCCATTTTGTTATTAACAATTATACGTAAAACAAATAGAATCAAATGGATAAGTTTAAAGACAAAAATTAACTTTCAAATTTATTTTGCTTCTTATTTCATTCTTTTATTTTTTTTTACATTTGCACAAATTATAATTATTAAAACTATGAACATTCCAGACAATTTAAAGTACACTAAAGAGCACGAATGGATACGTATGGATGGTGATTTTGCCATTGTTGGCATTACAGATTATGCTCAGAATGAATTAGGCGATATCGTTTATGTAGAGGTTGAAACTGTAGGTGAAACGCTGGAAAAGGAAGAGACTTATGGCACTATTGAAGCTGTTAAGACAGTTTCTGACCTTTTTATGCCTGTAACTGGTGAGATAATAGAATTTAATGAGGAGCTTGAGGACAATCCTGAAATAATAAACAGCGATCCTTACGGAAAAGGGTGGATAATAAAAATAAAACCTGATAATCCATCCGATATTATGGATTTGTTAGATTCTGCCGGATACAAAGATTTGATTTAAAGAAAAGCTGTAACATCATATAGAGTAAACTATACAATATGTACAAGCCCCGTTTCGTTTTTATTTAAATGCAGACAATTGATTA
>JAAYWF010000286.1 GCA_012516825.1 Lentimicrobium sp.
CAGGTAGCGAGCGGTGATGTAGTCACGCATGTGGGCATCCATGACAACGATCCGCGGCCGGTAGCGCCGCAGTCGCGGCGCGACGAGGGTCGCGTCGAGAGTGCGGAAAGCATGACGGTAGAGGGCCGCGGGGTTCTCCAATCGGGTGTGCACCGAGAGGAGAACGGGTATGCCGCGCCGCCGGGCGTAGGCGCCCGTGGCCCAGGTGAGGTCCATGAACTGGCCATGTTGGTGGATGACGTCGGGTCGGAAATCGTCGAGCAGCCGGGCCAGGTCGCGCGGCAACGACGGACGGCTCGGGAAGGACAGGTCGAAGCTCACCGCGAACCGGGTCTCCGGCAACATCGCTGCCGGGAAACGCACGATCCGGATGCCGTCGCGCTGCTCCTGGGCCGGAGCCTCGCCGTAGGCCGCGGTGACGACGAGGACCTCATGTGCGCGGGCGGCATACCCCCTGGCAAGGGCGTCGGAGAGATGCGAAGAACCGCCGACCCGCGGAGGGAAGAAGTTGTTGACGACGACGATCCGCATCCGGGGCAGCTACCCGAGCCTCGGGACTGAGGAACTCGCCCGGGACCGACTCTGACCTGTCCGCATTCCACAAGGCTAACCCACCGCGGTTGCGCCCCTGCTGGCGCCGGCCGACGTCACAGGAGGGCCTCTGCGAGAGAGTTGCCGCGCCGACACGCCGTCCGACACGCCGACTGATATCACTTCGTTATGTCTCGCCTGTGGCGAGCAGCCGCAACCATGGTCAACTTCTGTGACTGACGTGATTGGAGTGTTTCATGGTGCGCAAGAAGCGTTTGGGAACGATGAGGGTGACGATCCGCGTTCTCACGGCAGCGGCAGTGGCTGTCCTCGTCGGAGCTGTGGTTCCTTCGGCGAACGCAGCTCAGTACGATCCGACGAGTTCCCGGGGCTTCACGCTGGCCGGACACGGCTACGGTCATGGGCGCGGCCTCTCGCAATGGGGTGCCTACGGTGCCGCGACCAAGGGCGTGGGCCTCGTCGCGATCCTCGACTTCTACTACCCCGGGACGACTCGGTCACAGCTCGCCGACGCGCCGATCAGAGTGTCGCTGTCGACGGGCTCATCTACCCAGGTGGCCGTCGATGCGCTCGGCTCGATGGCGGTCACCGCTGGCGGGACGAAGGTCACACTGCCAGCAACTCACGCGGCCACTGGACGCACCATTAGCGCCTGGCGTCTGGTGCCAAACCCGTCAGGGTCCGGCCTCAGGCTGGACTTCACCTACACCGGGGCGGGCGGTTGGGTTCGCGACCGTGTGTTCTCGACTGCGACAGCCGAGTTCACCTCAACGCGCGGGACTCTTCGGCTGATCCGCCCAGACTCGAGTCGCCGAGAATACCGTGGCTCGCTGCGCGCGGTCCGGAACGTCCTCACCCTCTCGACCATCAACGTCCTGCCCATGGAGAGCTACCTGCGCAGTGTGGTCCCAGCGGAGATGCCCGCGAGTTGGCCGGCAACCGCTCTGGCCGCACAAGCGGTCGCAGCACGGACGTATGCGGCATACAAGCGGGCTCGGGCCACCGGCGCCAGTGACATCTGCGACACCACGGCCTGCCAGGTCTATGCCGGCAAGGCCGCCTGGTCGAGCAGCGGCAGTCTGTTGCGGGCGTACGAGGTCACGACGACGGACTCGGCCATCACGGCCTCCCGCCTGCGGGCGCTGCGGTACGGGAGCGGCTTCGCATTGACGGAGTTCAGTTCTTCCAACGGCGGCTACACCGTGGCCAGTTCACTGCCCTACCAGGTGGCCAAGCCGGACCCCTACGACGGGGCCGTGCGCAACACGGCCAACTCGTGGACCAAGTCGGTAACCTTGAGCGCCTTGAGTGACGCGTGGCCATCGATCGGCACCGCCAAGGCGCTCGTGGTCAATAGTCGGGACGGCAACGGCCAATGGGGAGGCCGAGTGACCAGCGTGAGCATCGTCGGCACTCACGCGACGATTACGGTGACCGGAGCAAGGTTCACCAGCGCCCTCGGGCTCCGCTCGACGTGGTGGAGGGGATGAGAATCGACCCCAGCGGAATGTTCGATACCGTTGGCTAGTCCGCCTGCACCGAGCTGGCTAGTCCGCCTGCACTGAGCCGTGCCGGGCCATGACCCAGGAGCCGTCCGATTTCTCGTCCCACCCCCACCGATCATCCCTTCCGGCTTGCTTGGGCCGTCGTTGACTGCCTCGTCTGGGCAGCGGCTCTCGTTGGCGCGACGTATCTGCGCTACGAGTTGAGTTTCACGCCGATCGACTGGCGTGGCATGGCCATCGCGGTGATCATTGCCGTGATTCTGCAGATTGGTTTCGGATTCCTCCTAGGCCCCTATGCAATCGGCCACATGAGGGGGTCCTTCGAGGAGATCGTCGACCTGACCAAGACGGTGGCAGCGACAACCGCGACGCTCTGTATCCCGGTGTTCATCGCCTTGCCGATCCTCGTGCCCAAGAGTGTCCCGCTCATCGCCGGGCCGTTCGCGCTGGTCGCCATGCTCGGACTGCGCCTGCTCGTGCGGTCCTGGAAGACCCGTAACCCGGTCGGCGTGCAGCCCGGTGCCACCGAGGATGCCCAGCGGGTCCTCGTCTTCGGCGCTGGCGAAGGTGGCAGGCAGCTGGTACGGGCCATGGTCCGGGACCGAAGCCGCACCTACCTACCGGTGGCCATCATCGACGACGACCCCCGTAAGCAGCGACTCACGGTCGAGGGCGTACGGGTGCGAGGGACGCGTGATGCTCTGGAACAGGTCGCCGACGAGTATGGGGCTGAGGTCCTCGCTATCGCGATGCCCTCGGCCGATGCCGACCTCATCCGTGACCTCAGCGACCGCGCCGACCACGTCGGAATGGACGTCATGGTCTTGCCGCCGGTATCGGACCTCATCGGCCGTCCGTCCCTCGGCGACTTGCGCAATCTCGACCTAGCCGACCTGTTGGGGCGTCGAGCGATCTCGCTGGACACCTCGGCTATCGCTGCGACGATCTCCGGTAAGCGGGTGCTGGTCACTGGAGCCGGCGGCTCGATCGGCTCCGAGCTGTGCCGCCAGATCATGCGGTTTGGGCCAGCAGCGCTCTTCCCGCTCGACCGAGACGAGTCCGCGTTGCATGCGGTCCAGCTCTCGCTCAAGCGGCCCGGGCTGTTCGAGCGAGATGGCTCATTGCTCGTCGACATCCGCGACGCCGAAGCGGTCAAGCTGATGTTCGCCGACGTTCGCCCGGACATCGTCTTCCACGCCGCGGCCCTCAAACATCTGCCCCTCTTGGAGCAGTTCCCGTATGAGGCCTACAAGTCCAATGTGCTCGGGACCCTCAACGTCCTCGCGGCCGCGGCAGCTTGTGGCGTGGACACAGTGGTCAACATCTCCACCGACAAGGCGGCCGACCCAACCTGCATGCTCGGCTATAGCAAGAGGGTGGCTGAGCGACTCACCGCTGGGTATGCCGTA
>JAAYWF010000009.1 GCA_012516825.1 Lentimicrobium sp.
GCGAAACAATAAACAAACTTCCCTGTTTAACTGCAATACTCTAATACAAGACCTATTTATATTTTGAGATGAACTGCCGGATCCCAAAAGAGTTCTTTAAAGTTTTCTACTTTATCGTTTTCAATCTTTATTCCTTCTGATTCAAGTAGTTGTTGCATCAGGTGTGGAGAACCAAAATGATTTTTTCCGGTTAACATCCCATTTCGGTTTACCACCCTATGTGCCGGTATATTTTCTATATAGTTATGTGAGGCATTCATTGCCCAGCCAACCATCCTTGCTGAACCTTTGGTTCCTAAAAAAGCTGCTATTGCGCCGTAGGAGGTTACCCTGCCAAAAGGAATTTGTTTTACAACAAGATAAACTTTATCAAAAAATGTAAGATCGTCATTCATAAATCAAAATAAAAAAAGTCCCGAAAATGATTCCGAGACTTTTTTTTAAAAAGAAAATTTAATTAATTTATTTAATAACCAATTTGCTTGTTGTCCATCCTTCGGTTGTTTCAATCTGAATGAGGTACATTCCTGCTGATAGATCGGCAATTTTGATTATGATATGATTGTTGTTAGGCTGTGACTGATATACAACTTGACCGGTATAGTTTATAATTTTCAGTTGTTTCATATCTGTCGGGCTGCTTATATTTACTTCTCCATTTGCAGGATTAGGATAAATACTTAAAGTGTTTATGTTTTCGGTAGGCTCAGAAATTGATACTCCTATTGAAGCCGGATCTGACCATGCAGTACATTCGGTATAGTGAGCGCCAACTTTATAAGTGTGCGCACCTAATGGTACATTATTATCGGTATAGGTAGTAACTGTTGACCCAACGGAACCGATTATCTGGCCATCTCTCATAATATCGTAACCTTCTAAAGCTCTTGAGTTATTAACCCACTGTGCATTATTGGTTTTTCCTAAGTTTCCTGCTATAGGTAAGCCATAAGAAGCGCCAGGTTTTGGTGTGATAACTATTGGCTCGGCAGGTGTAGCATTATCTGAACCGACACCGATAATACCGGCGATGTTCCAATTATAGTTTAGGCCAAATTGTATTGACATTGATGCCCATGCGCCACCAGTACTGATTAAATCGCCAAAGTTAGCTACTGCAGGGCCTGCATCTGCACCGGCCGGGAATTCACCTGCTCCATGAGTTGTTTCATAACCAATGTATAGGTACATTCCTGCATTAATTTTAACTGGATTGGTAATTGTAACCGTATTCCATTGTTCAGAAATTAGTGTGGCTGTTTGGCTAACTAATTGTTGATTTCCGGCAGTACCGGTCCATACTTTCACCACGTAAGTAGCAGTTGCAGATCTTGGGAAAAGATCAACCTGTTTAAGGTATAGTCCAATATATTCTGTTAATTGGCCTGGTTCCCATTTAGCTGCAACGGAGAAAGTACCGCCATTTGTCAATCCGATACCGTCATAGTTTATTCCATCATCCCAACGTATTGTGCCGCCTGGCTCTTCTGGAGCAACCCAGTTGAGTACAACATTATAGGGGTTAGTACCTGTTTGTTGTAATGTAAGGTTGGTGGGGGGTGGAAGCGGGCATCCTCCGCCTTGAACATTTAAAGTTACAGGAACTGACACTAAAGGTGTTACCGGATCATTACTTGCAATGTTAATATTAGCCTGATAAGTACCTTCGGGTAAGCTACCTGCATTAAAGTTAACGGTAATTGATTCGGACATATTAGGCTCGATTGAACCAAAACTTGGATCAACGGAAAGCCATGCTTGCATAGGATCACCAACAAGTTTTGCACGGATATTCCAATTTTGGTTTATATTAGGATTTATTACTGATAATTTTGCCCATGTAGAGCCTGTTTTAATCCAGTCGCCATCGGCATGTGCCGGGCCTGCATCAGTTCCAGCAGGATATACTCCAGCAACGTTTTGAACGATTTCGTATGCTACCCACATATCGCCTCCGGTGTTGAGGAGTGGGGTGTAAAGATTAACTTCATTCCAGGCGCCTGCATTTGCTGAGAAAAGTTGCTCATAAAGTAATTCACCTGGTTTGTCAGGATGACTCTGACCATAAATTTTTATTTTATAACCATTTGCTGGATCATTGATATACACCCGAACCTGTGTTAGTTCCATTCCTATATACTGACCTGTTAAGGCTGCAGGAAATCTTGCTGCAATTTCAAAAGTTCCTCCGTTTGTTAGCCCAACAGCTGAACTGTAGTCGCCATCATAATGTAATAATACCTCATCATCAGTAACTGAAGGTCCTGGTTGACTCTTTTCAGCTTTTATAACGTCAATGTCATTTCCGGTAATTGTTGTTTCAGGCTCTATAACAACTTCTTGCGTGTATTCAGTTTCGGCATCTCCATCGTCAACATCAAAGTTTACAATGATGTTATAGTTAAGTTTTACAACGCCGGTATTGGAAATTGTGAGTGTTTTTTGGCTGGTTTGGCCGTTTTGGAGAGTTTCGGTAAATGAAGTTGGGCTTACATTAATTTCAGGATCACCGCCTGGAGGAGCTGTTTGTGTAAGGCTGATATCATCAAAATATGCTTTTGGCGTTCCATTTTCATTCCACGCGTACATAGAAAATGCATCAAGTTTATTTAAAGAGCCTTGACCGAAAACCCCTCCGCTCCAAACCCAGGTAACAACAGAATTACCATTGACAAACAGTTCAGCAAAGTCGTTATTTAAATCCACATCAATTTTAATAGGTATCCATGTGTTATAGGCGTAGGTGAATACCCCGGCTCCTTGACCGCCTGCATCAACGGTTCCTAAACCACCTTGATCGAAAAAAGTTTGCATTCCCCACTCGCTACTTGGACCGTTAAAGTCTTGCAGGATGTTAAAATAGCCATAAAATCCTTGTGGTATATAAGCGTTAAACTCGATTGCATAGGCGCCTGTAACAAGATCATTAAAAAGAAGAACAACATCGTTAGTACCTTCAATTAAAACTGATTTTGATCCACTTACTGAGTGATCGGAAGAGACCATTGGGTCTTCAGCGCTTCCCGGGGAGTTGTTCCATGTTGTCCAATAATCTTTTCCCTGAGCAATGGCTTGTTGAACGAGATGCTGACCTGCATTATAAGATTCGAAATCTTCAACAATCAGGCTTTCAGTTACCATTTCGTAATATACATCATCTACGTAGAAAAGAGGAGTTCCGCCATCATCCCATCCATAAAAATCCATTCCATCAAGCTTAAGCATACCTGTGCCAAACGTTCCCTTACTCCATTGATATTCATGTATTTGCGAATTATTTAAGAAAACTTTGCACCAGTCGTTATCAAGATCAACAAATACCTTAAGATTAAGCCATTGATCATATCCAAAAACGAAACTGGCTGCACCTGCGCCATCACCATCAATTGAACCTGCGCCACCAAGGTCAAAATATACTTGTAACCCCCATGTGCTACCTGACCCGGCGAAATCTTGTAAAACATTAAAATATCCAAGATTCCCGGCTGGGATATACATTTTGAATCCTAAGTTATATTTTCCGACAGTCTTCCCGCCAAGAAGCAGAACAACGTCATTGTCAGTTGTAATCTTTACTGAGTTGGGGTTAGTGAACGAATAATCTGTAGAGATTACAGGGTCTTCCGGACCACCTGGTGCATTGCTCCATGTTGTCCAGTTTTCAGGATTTTCGATGGTCAGCTTTTCACCAGCTGTATAGGAATCGAAATTGTCCTCATAAATGGTAACCTGACCTACTGCAATGAATCCCATTAAAAACATTGCAATGATTGATAGTAAGTACTTTTTCATGATTTTTACTTTTTAGTTAAAAAAATTATTTTCAGTGCAAATTTATATTTTTTATCTTAAACATAACAAATAAAATAATTTCAATTTTTTTTTTAGAAAGATTGTATCTCCTGGTAAAGCCTTCCTTGCCAAGTGTTTTTTTCAAGTAAACGCTTTTCGATTTTTTGTAAAATTACATCGTAACGTATTGGCCCCCAGTGAGGGCCAGCAATAAACCGAGGAGGCATCTCGCCTGCAAATCTTTCTAAAACAATAGTTGGATTAAGTCTTTCTAAAAAAGCAATAACAAGTTCGATGTATTCATTTATTTCGAAAAATCTGAAATTATTAGGATTTTTCCTGTATTGAATTTCCATTATTGTGTTCTTTGCAATTTGTAATTGATGTAGTTTGAGGGTTGTTATTGGTAGTTTGGATAGTATATCAGCCTGATTTATGATTTCGTCATCTGTTTCGTTTGGGAGTCCTATAATAATATGTGCACCGGTTTTAATCCCTTTCTTGGATGTTTTAGTTAAAGCTTCAATGGAATCGGCAAAGGTATGGCCGCGATTTATATTTTGTAGCGAACGATCGTAGCACGATTCTAAACCATATTCAATGATGATATAATTTTTTTTAGCCAGATCGGCAAAATATTGAAGTTTCTCATCATCTATACAATCGGGGCGCGTACCGATAACCAATCCGACAACTTTATCTTGTTGCAGCGCTTGTTCATAAATTGTTTTAAGATGATTTAGAGGTGCATAAGTGTTGGAAAAAGCCTGAAAATAGACCAGGAATTTATCAGCCCTTCGGTATCTTTTTCTGTGAAACTCAATGCCCTCTTCTATTTGTTGTTTGATGGTTTTTGTCGGGTTACAATAAGAGGGGTTAAATGCGGCGTTGTTACAATAAGTACACCCTCCTGTTCCTTTTAAGCTATCCCGATTCGGACACGTAAATCCGGCATCAACCGAAACTTTTTGAACCCTCGTTCCAAAGTGGCTTTTAAAATACTCTGCATATGAGTTAAATCTGCGTTGATGTCCCCAGTGATATTGCATTAGGATAAAGTTTCATCAGAATGGATAACCGATACCGAAATTCCAGATAATGTCTTTTGGTTTAAGGGTTTTTATTCGCCATTGTTCTCCGATAGGATAGCCAGGAGCCCTCATTGGAGCAGCTAAATCAATACGGAAGATGAAATACGAAAAATCAAACCTCAACCCGGCACCCGAACTAAATGCAATCTGGTTGGGTAAATCTTTCCATTTAAAAAGACCTCCCGGATAATTTTCTGAAAAGGTAAGTAGCCATATGTTTCCTAAATCCCCGAAAATAGCGCCTTTGAGGAATCCATAAATTGGAAAACGATATTCCAGGTTTAGCTCTAAAATAAGGTCTCCCATTTTTTCAAAATATCTTTTGGTGGTGTCTCGGTACGCTCCCGGCCCTAGTGAGCGATATTTCCAACCGCGCATATCATTTGCGCCACCGGCGTAAAAGCCTTTTTCAAAAGGCAACACTAATGAGTTTTTGTAAGGTATCCCTATACCGGCCAGCCCTCTGATTACTATGGTATTATCTTCATCAAGTGTTAAATATCGTCGGATATCAATATCTGTTCTGATGTATTGTGAAATAGGAATATTCCATAGTATTGTTTCCCCTTTGTTATTTATCTTAGGCTCGGTAATCAAATTTAGAATGTAAATAAAGTTACCTGCCGACTCGATTCCCCATCGGAAATAGGTAAAGTTTTTAACTAAGTTTCGCTCTTGATTATTAAAAATGAAACTGTATTTGGACAATAAGATTAAATGATCAGTGTATTGGTTGGTGAGGCGCGGATCGTTTATATCTTTCAATAGTCTGACAAAGCTCGAATCAGGAAAAATAGATACCGAATTTAATTCAACCGGTACAAAGCTGTGATAAACATATTTTCCCATTTTCCAGTTGTAGCCAAATGAGGCGTTGGTAATGTACCGTGTGTAGTTAGGCCTTTTTTGATAATTGATACCCATCATTAATGAAGTTCTCGGCCTGGAAGATTTCGAAACTTGTCCACTATAAAATGGAATCAAAAATTTCGGAAAATCAATACGGGCTTCGGCTCCTGCTTGAATGGTATTTATAAATGAAAAAACATCTAAAGTTTCGGGCCCGCCTTGTTGCCACTCAAGGCCTCCTGTAGCTTTCAAAGTTAACAGTTCCGCACCTTTAAATATATTAAGATTTTGATACACAACGTTTCCTGCAATTCCTAATGTGCTGCCGGAGGTGGTTCCTTCTGCCTCAACAGAAAACGAATGCACTGGTTTTCGTGATAAGTTGATAAGTGCATCAAGCTTGTACCCAGCTAAGTTATTTGAAAAATCATTGACTGCCGTAGGTGTAAAACTAAAATTTGTGTATCCGTAAAGTGGCAGGCCTGATAATTGGCGATAAGTGTTTTCTTGATCTTTTTCGGTATAAAGCTCATCTGGTTTAAAACTTATTTGATTGCGCAAGGCTTTTGGGAATACCTTTAATTTATCTCTGTAATAATAGATATACCTGTTTCTATTGTCTTTCGAAGTGGTGTCGCGGTAAGCCATCAGTTGCGTTGTATCTCTTCTTAGCGGACTGAATTCTGTATTAATAGCAATCCGATTGATGAAATATTTCTTGTGAAGGCTTTCAGAAATGCTATCAGGATAATCTTTTATCGGGATTTTGGGATTGCTGATGTTTGTATAAATATTTAATGAATGATTATTGAATGCACTATCAACTTCAAAAAAAACATAATCGGGGGTAAAATAAAAATAGCCATGATTACGAAGTAGGGTAGTTATATGATAACGCTCGTCATTCAATAGGTTTACATTATAAATAGCGCCTGGTTTAACTAATGATTTACTCTTATTATTTATAATGATCGAAGAAATTGCCGTATCAGGGATTTGATATTCAATTTGATTTATCTGGTAGGGTTGCGCTATTTTTATAGCGTAAATAGCCTGTGCCTTATGCTTTTTAAAAGAGACCTCATTTTCGATTTGAGAATTAAAATAACCTTGGTTGTTTAGAAACAATTGCAATTGGCTCACCGAACGCTCGGCCGCAAGCTCGTCATAAAATACCGGTTCTTTACCAAAATTTTTTGATAGCCAATATTTGAATGAAGGTTTTTTTGCTTTTTGATAGTTTTTGATGTGAATATATTCTCTAAATCTGAAAACTCCGAGAAATCGTTTGTTAGGTTTTTGATTTAGAATCGAATAAAGGTCGTTCGGGTCAAAATTCAGTTTTTTAGGTTCTATTTTAGTTTCGTCAATATTTATAACATTTCTTACAAGGATTTTTTCATCATCCTTCAGTTCATGTGTTATCCTGCAACTACTTATCAACAGGAGTAAAACTGGCAGCAAAAAGAATTTTCCTTTCAAGCAAAAATTTTTGGAAGTTGAAACACAAAATTAATGTAAAAAGTATGCTATAGAGGATTTTTCATTTTTTATTTAAGATCAGTTTTAGTTGGCTGGGAATAAAAAAACCGGTTCAAAACAGTGTTCGAACCGGTCTTATCATTTTGCCAAATTTATTATGCGATTTTTATCTCTTTAGTTATTCTGGTTTCTTCTTTTTTAGGCAGAATTACTTTTAAAATACCATCTTTCAAATCAGCCTTAATTTTATCAACGTTAATTGTTTCGGGTAAAGTAAATGAACGGCAGAAGGTGCCGTAGAGAAATTCGCGTCTGCTATATTTACCCTCTACTTCTTCGGTTTTTTCGGCTTTCTTCTCTGAAGAAATGCTTAGGACATTCTTCTCAAGGTCAATTTTCACATCTTCTTTTTTAACGCCGGGTACCGCCATGTGTAGCTCGAAACTATCGTCTTTTTCGAGGATATTGGTTGATGGTGAACAATCGTAATGCTTTCTTTCCATGCGTTCGTTGGAATGGCTTCTGAAAAAATTCTCGAACAAATCGCTCAAAGGCGTGTCTGGATTCCATCTCATCATTGTCATAATTTTATTCCTTTCTATTATAGTTAAACTTTTGTTATTTTTAATTGTGAAAGCGGTTTGTCAATTTTTATACCAACCCAAAACATTGCTTTTTAGTAAATATCGCCGCGACAATATGTCAGATTAATTTACAAAATCAGACAATATGACCTAA